>JAJYXH010000057.1 GCA_021791075.1 Microcaldota archaeon | reverse complement strand
CGAGGAACATCTGACGATTAAGCAGTTCTTTCTGTTCCTTTGAAGGATACGCTCTGTATTTATATGCAGTTTCCATGACAACCATGTTTATTTCATCTTTCTAATTTGTATATTTATCAGCATATGCCGCATTCACCCCATACCTGAAGGATATGGGTTTTCTGTGGTTTGCATTTATAAGAAAGCCAGGCACTGCCCGAACTTGGGCAACTAGAAGGGAAGCCGGTAATCTATTGGCCTAGAATTTATTCTTTTTCTCTCAGCAGGCGAGATCACTGACGCTCCAGGATAGGCTATCGTCCTCTCCCCTACGATTGGCAGGATAACTTCCCTCTTCTTTGTGTCTCTTATAAGAGCCTTCAGCTCCTTCGCCTCGCTCTTTGTTATCTCTCCAGATAAACTACCCACCTCTAAATAGTGTGGGTTTCCGAAAAGGTGTCTTAGATGATTTTTCCAGCCGTTCATACACGCTTTAGGTGGTGCTTTGCCTCTCCCAGCTCTCTCTCGAACTTCTGCGCATCGAACTCCTTGCCCAGATGCTCTGTGATCGTCTTAAGGTCTGCAACTGCTCCTGAGAGGCACGACGTTGCTCCTGGCGATGGCGTCACGTTGAAGATTATACCGTCCTCCTTGAGCTTCGCCTCTCCCAGCACCAGCGATCTCTTGTTCTCGTCTATTATCTGCGGCCTTATTCCCCCGATTCCCTTTGCCAGCCATATGTCCTCGTTCCTTAGCGACGGCACTATCCGTCCGGCCTCGTTCTTCAGGAACTCCCGCTTGCCTATCACGGGAAGGTCGTATAGGAGGTTCTTCGAGAGAATCCGCATTATGTCCCTGTTGAGCAGTATATTCTTCATGCTTATGAGCATGGGAAGGTCGAAGTCGAAGGTCTTCAGGTAATCCCCTACCGTTCCGCCATGGCCCTTCTCAAGGGTAAGCGGCAGGCTTACCGTGGGGCCGAACCTTGTCACGTTCGGATTCGTTATCTCGGGGTCCCCGTGCACAGCCGCGAACGGGATTCCGCCGATCTGGACCCTGTAGACCTTTCCTTTCAGCACCTTTTTCGAGTAGTAGAAGTTGCCCGAGACGGAAAGCACCGAGAGGTTATTGTCGTATCCCATCGACTTTGCGAAGTAGAGGCTGTATGCCCCCGTTGCGAATACCACGAAGCGTCCATGGTACTCGTCCCCGTTTGCGGCAGTTACTATGAACCCGTCGCCGTGCCTCTCCGCTTTTGTCACTCGCGTATTGAACTTTATCTCAGGTTTGAGCTTCCTGTTAAGAAGTGCTTTGTCGGCAAAGGTCTTTGTCACCTTGCCGAAATCTACCATGTATCCGTGCTGCGATACGAGGGCCATTATCCTCTCGTCTCTATCGCGGCCCTTCACCACGTACGGCTCCAGTCTTCCTATCTCCCTCCTCTCCGCTTTCCGCAGAGTTGGAAAGAGCGGGCTGATGTTTGAGTACGTCTTCTCGAGAAGGCCCATCTCGAATTCTCCCACTGCAAGGACCATCTTCTGGCACTTCCTGATCACCTCCGACCTTACCGCAACCGGAAGCGACTCCGTGTATCTGAGCAGCAGCTTCGCCGCATCGTTGGTCCTCTTTGCCGTCTCTAGAGAGTAGTTTGTCTCTATGTCCCCGAAGTGCAGCGTCTGCGCGTTGTTCCTGCTGTTCGAGTTCAGCGGCGCAAGGCCGCCGTACTTCTCTAGCATCAGCACGCTCTTTATGTCCGAGTACCTGCTTATCGCATATAGTAGCGATGCTCCTGTTATTCCCCCGCCGACAATTATCACGTCGTACATCTTAGGCATGCCAACTACCAATCATCACGAACGCTTCTTCAGAAGCCCCTTTATCACGTGGTTGAGTATCCCGCCATCCTTGTAGTAGTCCATCTCAACGTCTGTGTCTATCCTAACCTTTAGGCTTGCCTCTGCCCTCCTTCCGTCCCTCCTTGAGAATGACATCCTTACCTCCGATCCTGGCTTGATATCTGAGCCGAGCATGATCGTGACAGGCTTGGAGTAGTCGATTTGCAGAGTCGCGGCATCCTCGCCGTTCTTGAACGTCAGGGGAATTATTCCCATCCCTATCAGGTTGCTCCTGTGGATTCTCTCGAAGCTCTTCGCCACGACGGCCTTTACCCCGAGCAGCATGGGTCCCTTTGCGGCCCAGTCCCTCGAGCTTCCGGATCCGTACTCCGTCCCGGCGAAGACAACCAAGGGAATGTTCTGCTTCTTGTACCTCATCGCCGCATCGTAGATGCTCATCTGCGCGCCGTCAGGATAATGAACCGTGGCTCCGCCTTCCGCACCGCCAAGCATGAGGTTCTTTATCCTCTTGTTTGCGAACGTTCCCCTCATCATGACCTCGTGGTTGCCCCTCCTCGAGCCGTACGTGTTGAAATCGGTGGGGCTTACGCCCTTTGACTTGAGGTATATTCCGGCAGGGCTATTCTCTGCTATTGCGCCGGCAGGGGAGATGTGATCTGTAGAGACCGAGTCTCCAAAGACCGCTATAACCATCGCGTTGTCAATCTGCTTTATATCGCCCCGCCCCTTAGAAAGGCCATTGAAGAACGGAGGCGGTGCTATGTATGTGCTCTCCGCGTTCCAGTCGTACATCTTCTCCCTCTTCACACGCATGCCGTTCCAGAACGGATTTACATCGTAGATCGTCTTTCCGTACTCCTTTGCGAAGAGGCTCTCGGAGACGCACTCTGCCATCACGTCCCTTATCTCCTTCTCCGAGGGCCATATCTCGTGGAGATAGACCTCCTTTCCGTCCTTTCCAGTTCCGAGGGGCTCCTTGGTGAGATCCTTCAGGACGCTTCCCGCTATCGCAAACGCTACAACAAGCGGAGGCGACATCAGGTAGTTTGCCCTTATGTCAGGATGTATCCTCGCCTCGTAGTTCCTGTTTCCGGATAGGACTGCAGCTACAGCGAGACCGTGACTGTTTATCTCCTCGCTCTGCTTCTCTATCAGCGGGCCGCTGTTCCCTATGCACGTTATGCATCCGTATCCGACAAGGTCGAAGCCAAGCTTGTTCAGGTGGACCATGAGGCCTGCCTTCTCCATGTATCTCTCAACGACCCTCGAACCCGGTCCGAAGCTGGTCTTTACCTTGCGCTTGTTCACCTTGAGGCCGCGCGCAACCGCATTCCTCGCGAGCAGGCCTGCCGCTATCATTACCGAGGGATTGCTTGTGTTTGTGCAGCTGGTTATTGATGATATGACCACATCCCCATCGGATAACTCCACCTCCTGCCCGTTCTCGTATCTTATCCTTACGGTCCTTATCTCTCCGGCCTTGGGCGCGTTCTTTATCCTTCCGTTCTCGGCGGCAAGGCTCTCCGAGGACCATCTGGTGTAGTCGCTTGCGCTTAGCTTGTGATGCTCGTACCCCTGCCCTGCTCCGGGACTCAGGGTGAATGCGGAGCGGAAACTATCACCTATCTTGCCTAGCGGCACCTCCTGCTTGGGCTGGCTCGGACCTGAGACGCATGACTCTATCGTTGAGAGATCGACCTCCATCACGTCGCTGTACGAGAGCTTCTGGTGGTCCACGCCGAACATTCCCTGCTCCGTATAGTACCTCTTCACGAGCTCCACCTGCTCCTTGCTCCTTCCCGTCTTTCTCATGTACTCCAGAGTCTCGTTGTCTACGGGGAAGATCGCCACTGTTGCGCCGTACTCGGGGCACATGTTTGAGAGAGTTGCCCTGTCAGGCAGTGAGAGCGAGTCCATGCCCTCCCCGAAGAACTCGACAAACATGTTCACAACTCCGCGCTCGCGGAGCTTTCTTGTAAGTGTCAGGGCGAAGTCGGTTGCCGTTACGCCGCTTTTCAGCTTTCCCTTAAGGTGCACCCCCAGGACCTTTGGCGTGAGGAATCCTATCGGTTCGCCGAGCATTGCCGCCTCGGCCTCTATTCCTCCGACCCCGAACCCTATGACGCCTAGGCCGTTTATCATCGTGGTGTGCGAGTCTGTGCCCACAAGGACATCGGGGAATGCAAGATATCCATCCTTGCCAGGAATCATGCTCACGCATGTTGCAAGATACTCGAGATTTACCTGATGGCAGATTCCCGCTGAAGGAGGGAAGACCTTGAAGCCGTTGAATGCGTAGTGAGCCCATTTCAGAAGGTGGTAACGCTCGTGGTTCCTTTCTATCTCCTTCTTTTGGTTGATCTCGAGCGCGTTTATCACGTTGAACGCATCGACCTGGACGGAGTGGTCTATGATAAGATCTACCGGTATCATGGGCTGGATGACGTTGGCATCGCTCCCAGCCTTTGCCACAAAGTCCCTCATCGAGGCGAGATCTACCACCGCAGGCACGCCGGTGAAGTCCTGCATGAGTATCCTCGAGACCTTTAATGGTATGTCCCTGTTCTCCGGGCTTTTAGGGTTCCATTCTGCGAGGATCCTTACATCCTCCTCCTTTATCGCCCTTCCATCCATATTTCTTAGGAGCGACTCGAGAATTATCCTGATAGAGAACGGAAGCCTCGATATCTCCTTTAATCCCAGCTTCTCCAGCCGTTTCAGTGAGTAGTACCTTACCTTTCTTCCGCTTGAAAGTGAGAACGTGTCTATGCACTCTGAGGGATTGATCTCACGATTTTGGCTTGACATCTATACTCAATTGTAAACAAAGTATAAAAATCTCGCTTACCATGTTATGATAGTTGGCATGGACAAGTCAGATCCCGGCATCGCTCAAGGGCTTCAGGGAGTATACTTCACCGAGTCGAAGATCTCCGACGTAGACGGGGTTAACGGCAAGCTCTACTACAGGGGATACTCGATTGAGTCCCTTGCCAAGAACTCGACGTTCGAGGAGGTCTGCTATCTTCTGGTGGAGGGGAAGCTTCCATCAAGAAGAGAATTTCTCGGATTTGACAGACAGTTGAGATCCGAGAGGCAGATACCGAAGCCGATATTGGGGATTATTGACGAGATGACAGGCAGGGCGCACCCAATGGACGTTCTCAGAACCGCGATCTCGGCGCTCCCCGCGTACGACAAAGATGCATATGTTGAGACTAGAGAGGAGAACCTGAGAAAGAGCATCAGCCTGATCTCGAAGTTCGGCAGCATAACAGCGGCGATAGGAAGGCGAATGTCGGCAAAGAAGTACGTCAGGCCCGACCAATCGCTGAGCCACGCGGCCAACTTCCTCTACATGCTCAACGGCAAGAAGCCCACTGAGAAGCAGGCGAAGGTGCTCGACCTGATGCTGATACTCCATGCGGAGCACAGCTCGAATGCATCCACATTCTCCACGCTGGTTACGGGCTCGACGCTTGCAGACCTCTATGCCGCGATAACTGCAGGAGTTGCGACTCTTAAGGGGCCACTGCACGGGGGCGCTGACGAAGCCGCGTTGAAGATGATGAGGGAGATCGGCGAACCGGAGAACACGGAGAGGTACATAGAGGATGCCCTTGGCAAGAGGGAAAAGATAATGGGGTTTGGGCACCGCGTGTACAAGACTTATGATCCGCGGGCAAGGATAATAAGATCGACTCTCGAGGAGCTGCAGAAGAGCTCATCGCCTGAAGTCAGGAAGCTGACCGAGATAGCGCTGAGGGAGGAGAAGATGATGATCGAGAAGCTGGGGAAGTCAAGGGGCATATGGCCGAATGTGGACCTCTTCTCGGGCCCAGTCTACACCTCGATAGGGATAGCGCCGGATCTCTTCACTCCGCTCTTTGCTGTGAGCAGGATTCCCGGATGGTGCGCACACATGCTCGAGTACTGGGAGCACGACAGGCTGCTCAGGCCGCTTGAGAGCTACACAGGGCCCCTTGACATCAGGTACGTGCCGATCGGGAAGAGGAGTTAGCCTTTTCCTATCCTCTTTATTATCTCGGCCGTGTACTCCTTTGTGCCGAGTGCCTTCACCTTTGCGTATCTTGCAAGGTCATCTGTGACCTTTCCGTCCTTTATCGCTGACTCGACAGCCTTGCGGAGAACTTCGGCGGCCTCTTCCCAACCCATGTACTCCAACATCATCGCGCCGGAAATTATTATGCCGGTCGGATTGGCAACATTCTTCCCCGCGTACTTCTGCGCAGTCCCGTGGACGGCCTCGAACATCCCGGATCTCTCCCCTATGTCCGCGCTGCCGAGAACCCCGATGTCCCCGACAAGGGCGCCGGCCGCATCTGAGATGTAATCGCCGTTCAGGTTTGGCGCCAGGATTATGTCGTAATCTCCAGGCCTGGTTATTATCTGCTGGAACATGTTGTCCGCTATCCTGTCATTTATCAGGATCTTTCCCTTTGGCACATTCCCGTTGTACCTCTGCACAACCTCGGCCTCGGTTACAATGCTGCCGCGGTACTCCCTGATGGCTGTCTCGTATGCCCACTCCCGGAATGCGCCCTCGGTAAACTTCATTATGTTTCCCTTGTGCATTATCGTGACCGATCTTCTCTTATTTTTTATTGCATATTCGATTGCGGCCCTTGTGATCCTCTCGGTCTTTGACCTGCTTATCTGCTTTATTCCGATGCCGGCATCAGTTTCGAGGTATATGTGGTATCTCTCCGAGACGAAAGACCGCAACGCGCGTGCATTCTCGCTGTCATACCCCCACTCTATTCCGGTATAGATATCGTCGGTGTTCTCCCTGAATATCACCATGTCTACGGCTTTAGGATTCGACAGCGGGCTCTTCAATCCCTCGAAGTACTTGACCGGCCTTATGTTGGCATAGAGATCGAGAAGCATCCTGAGCTCTACGTTTAGAGACCTATGGCCCGTGCCTACCGGGGTCTCGAGAGGTCCTTTTAGGAGCAGCTTGTGCGACCTGATCAGGCCGACCGTCTTTTCCGGAAGAGGATCCCCGAGCTTCTTCGACGCCTCTTTGCCTATCACTATCTCCTTCCAGGAGATCTCCCTCTTGCCGCTATATGCGTATCGCACCGCGGCGTCTATTGCCGAGATTGCGCTTGCCATGATCTCTGGCCCGACGCCGTCACCCTTTGCGTAAAGAATTGCGGGATAGTTGTCCGCAGCCTTTTTGGCTTTTGGATCTGCATCCGGAGTTCGCGATCTTGGCATGCTTCATTCTACACAATAAGCATTATTAAGATTCGTGCCAGGAACCGGCAGCTTGACGGATAGAAACAGGTCAGCTGAAAGTTGCGGTGCCGCAGTATCCCAATCCGGCGACCGTCTTGTATACCTCCCTTGCAGCCTCCATTGAGGCCTGATTGTTAGATGCAGGCGAGAGTATGAAGTTGTTCTTGATTATGGCCCCGTAGTCCTGCATTATCTTCCCTCCGACGGATGTCCTTCCGTCGGCGAGAATGCCGCTTAGGACCGCGGGCTCCTCGTTTACCATTCTAAGAGTAGGAACCGGATGCGTTGAGACCTCGATAGGGACATTGGTGCTGACATAGAGCAGCGTCTTTCCCATCACGACTTCCATTGATACGGTCTCTGACATGTGGCAGAGCATCGATATCAGCGGATTCGCATTTATCTGATTATCGACAACCTTAGCTTGGAGCTGAGCTCCGGGTCTTCCGTGAGCGTCCTGAACATCATTAGGGCCCTGCCGCCGTCGAGGTCATGGCTGCCGAACGTATCGGCCATCAGGTGGCCCAACCTTGTCCTGTACTCCTCGGAGAATTCGGACTCGGGGATCTTTCTAACCGTGAACGGCTCGACTACGCTGAACGCTATGGCATCGGGGTAGTGCCTGATTATCGCATCTGCTATTGCTATGGAGATCTTTGTCTCCTTCACGCCCCTCCTTTTTACGGGCCGCGTAGGTAGCGATCTCCTGCCTTGCGGCAAAAGAGGTGGGTCTCTCCTCCCCTCTTGCCAACTCTACAAGCCTGCTTAGGGGGGTCTTAAGCCTTTCCAGCATAACGTAATCGTCTATGTGGCTCGGTTTTTTGCTGAGCCTGCTTACTTCAGCATCGATGTTCTTGGCTCCGGGTGTCAAACTATCAACTGCGATACTATACCTTTTCTTTATATTTAAGCTTGGCTGATTTTAGCAGATTATACACATAACTTTGTTATTTTGATATATGTATTTGGGTAATGGACTTTGCCATATTACAGACGTCATGGCCATCGCCTTCGTCCATGGGTGTGTTTTAACTCTTTACGCCATAGGTTTATATTACTTTCAATGCAATGATGTATTGCTGCTTCTACTTATTTTGAAAAAACGCAGCAGGTTATCGCATGGCCAAGGAGAAGGGAGTGAAGGAGATAGAGGACCTGCCCGGAATTGGGCCGACCACAGCGGAGAAGCTCAAGGCCGCCGGATATGAGACTATAGACAGGATAGCCGCATCTACGCCTTCTGAGCTCTCGGACATCACCGGAATGAGCCTTGAGGCCGCAAAGAAGGCCGTCGATGCCGCAAAGCAGGCCACGACCCTGGAGTTCTCCACCGCATCGGAGATCTTCGAGACCAGGAAGAGCCTGGGGAGGATAAGCACCTGTGCTTCCAGCCTTGACGAGATGCTTGGAGGAGGAGTTGAGGCAAAGGGGATAACAGAGGTGTACGGCAAGTTCGCGTCAGGAAAGACGCAGCTCGGCTTCCAGCTCTGCGTAAACGTACAGCAGCCAGTGGACAAGGGCGGGCTTGACGGAACTGTCCTCTTCATAGACACGGAAGGCACATTCAGGCCGGAGAGGATAGAATCGATAGCCAAGGCTGCTGGAATGGACCCAAAGAAGGCTCTTGAGAACATAATAGTCGTAAGGGCTAATACATCAGACCAGCAGATACTCGCCGTGGAGAGGGCCGACAAGACAATAAAGGAGAGGAATATAAAGCTCATAGTCGTCGACTCGCTTATGTCTCTCTTCAGATCGGAGTACCCCGGCAGGGGTGCACTTGGGGAGAGGCAGCAGAAGCTCAATGCGCACATACACAAGCTGCAGAGCCTTGCCGACACGCACGGCCTTGCGGTCTACATAACGAACCAGGTAATGGACAATCCAGCAATACTTTTCGGGGACCCTACCACACCGGTAGGCGGCAACATAGTGGCACACGCGGCCACGACCAGGCTCTATATGAGGAAGAGCAAGGAGGAGAAGAGGATAGTGAGGCTCGTAGACTCGCCGAGCATGCCCGAGGCCGAGGCTGTGATAAAGATAACCCCGAACGGAATAAGGGATTAGGATGCTTCTCCTTATCGGATTAGGGCTTGATGCAAAGGACCTCTCCGTGAAGGCGCTCGATGCGCTCAGGTCTGCGGACCTTGTTCTAATGGAGGACTACACTACCTTCCTCCCTGTCGGGTATCTCGAGTACCTAAAGGCCGAGACAAAGTCCGAGATAGCTATTGTCAGGAGGAGCGATCTTGAGGATAACGTGAAGAAGACGGTGGCGCAGGCCGAGGAGAAGACGGTGGCCATCCTCGTTCCCGGAGATCCGCTCATCGCGACGACACACCACATAATACTTGACGAGTCGAAGAGGCAGGGCATAGAGTACAGGGTCTATCACTCGGCATCGATATTCTCTGCCGCGATAGGAGAGAGCGGACTTGACGTATACCGGTTCGGCCCTCCTTTCACCATTCCATTCTGGAGCGAGAACTACAAGCCGACATCGTTTGTCGAGTCGCTGAAGAGGAATATGGAGAACGACCAGCACTCACTGATACTTCTGGATCTAGATGCGAAGAGCAGGAGCTTCATGACCCTAGCCCAGGCAGTCCAGCTCCTTAGGGATGCGGACTGGGAGAAGAGGCTCGACATAGTCACTGAAGACCTCTGTATACTTGCCATGGGAGATGTCGGAAAGAGCACTTGCACCGCGGCCTATCTGATGATCAAGAACATAGCCAGGGTGGAGGATCGCTTCAAGGGAAAGCCAATTGTGATAATAGTTCCTGCATCGCCTTCCCCGGCCGAGCTTGAATCGATATCCAGGTTCCTTGTAAAGTAGTTGACCTGCTAAAGGGCACCGGCTCACTGCGTTTGCAGGCATGCTCTCACTTCTTCGATGCGGTCGATTCCTGTTGAATTGCATTGGCTACATGTCACCGAGCGTGACTTACTAACCTCTGTCCGGTGGTAGTTATACTCGATCTTGATCGGTACTGGCGCATCTGCCGTATATTAGCTGCTAGCACTCGGAGCATGCACTGATAACCAGCCAGAGAAGATGGCTTGCAGATTTATTCCGCGGACTCACGCGAATGTTTTCAGATTGATATAGAGCTTCTCGGCATTGGTCTCCTTGATGCCAGCCTTTGCATTTTGTCCTTCTCCAGCCCGACCCTGTAATCCATCAGGTACCTCTCTACGCTCCTGTACTCCCTTGCCACTATGTGGTAACCGTCCTTCTCGGCTTTAAGGCTTGCATTTCGTGCCATGTCCTCTGCGGTGTGCCCCTCCTTGTCAAGCAGATTGGGGTCTACGCCCTTATTTTTCAGTTCGTGGAGCCTTTTCCAGTCGATATTTAGTGCTGCCTGATGAAGCTCGGTGTTTACAGACCTTGATGAAGAGTGATCTCCATTCTGCTCGGCCCTGATTCTATCCTTGATCTTATTCCTGATTGTACCGTAGTCTGTGTCCCTGAGCACCGTATCCATCTCCCTCAGCAGCTCGTCAGTATCTTCTCTGCTGGTCAACCGATCACCAGAATGAGGATTGAATAGGAAGTTTATAAACTTATTCTGCAATTTTGGCGTCCGCGCCACGGTGCTGCGCGGGTATGTTCCAGTACTTCGTGGTGTAGAGAAGCGCGGAGAATCCGAATCCCTCGACGAACCATACCGTTGCAAACCTGAATACTATCGTTATCACCGATGCAAGCCCGAAGCCTATCAGGGTAGGGAAGAAGAGTGTCAGATAGCTGACGAGCACCGCGTCGGTAACCCCCAGCGTGGCGGGAATTCCGGTGACCATTCCGAGGATCAGGGATGATGTAAAGATGAATATCACAGTCGGCAGGAAGGTTATGGGCAGGTTGATTCCGAAGCCGAGTATTACTAGATAGAGAGCGAATCCGTTCAGGAACATTGCCGGTATCGTGTACAGCATCGAGTAGGCATAGGATCCGTGGCCGAGGAGCTTGTGGTACTTGAAGTACATGTCCCCGGACTCGAATATGCTCTTCAGTTTCTTTATCTTGCCGAACTTGCCCTTCATGAACTCGTAAGGCCTCCTGAGGTATACGAAGACGAACGGTATCAGCAGGAGTATCGTTATTACGATAGAGAGGAGTATGAACCTCCGGACCAGCAGCGTTGCGATGACAAGCAGCACCGCGAAGCCCAGAAAGTCCGTAAATATATCGGCAACCACTGCCGGAAACGTCCTTGTGAAGGGAACTCTGGTCAGCCTGTTTATCGTGTAGGAAACTACGGCGCGGCCCCACCTCCCGGGCGTTATGTCCATCGAGTACATGGAGAGGTAGACCATGAAGTTCTTGCCCCGCGGTATCTTCACCTTCAGCCTCTTCAGGTAGAGCTCCCACTTGGGGAATCGCATCGCATACCCAACGAATATCACAATCAGAGCCGCGATGAAGTAGTACGGGTTCATCGACTCAAAGCTGGCCAAGAACTTTGACGGCCCCTCGCTTAGAATCGCGAACGCGGCAAGGGCGAGGAAGACTATGAAGCTGGCGAGGAGCGTTGCGAAGATCACCAGCCTTATCGACTTTATCCTCTTCTGATACTGGACACCCCTCTTTATCGTGTCAAGATCGCCTATCTTCAGGGCATCGGTTGCGTTTTTTATCCTGGTGCTCTTGGCCATCCGTTCACTTCTCGAATTTTATGATCCTCTTCCTTGCAGCCTCGTCGTCGATTGAAAGAAGCGCGACCTTGCTGCCCTCGTGGTAGTCCACGACCCTGTACCCGGAAGCGCAGGCGATCTCCTCGGCGAATTTGGCTATCTCGTCCCTGCCCGGCATCTGCTCGTATGATAGATGCCGCTCCTGCCCGCGGGCACCGCCGACAAAGACGAATCCCTTAACCTCAACGTAATGCGGCTTGCCCTTCCTTATGAGCTCGGCGTAGCCGCTTGCATCGGTCATGTTTACACCCCTTAGCAGCGTAAGCCTGAATACCCTCCTTGTCGTAAGCCCTGAGAAGACCTCTAGGAACTGCTGGAAGTTGTTCCATGCCTCCCGCGTCTTGGGCCTTGTGATCTTCTCGTAGAGCTCCCTGTTGGGAGCTTGTATCGAGACGTAGAGCTGCGTTGGCATCACCTTGAGTGATCTGAGCGCGTTGACCATCGTGCCGTTGGTTACTAGGAAGGTGCTTATCTTCCTCTTGTGGAACTCCTCCAGAAGCTCGCCCATCCTCGGATAGAAGAGCGGCTCGCCCGTAAGGCTCAGTGCAACGTGTGCCGGATCGTTAGACTCGAACCACTTCTTGATGTCGACGTTCTCGTTTCCCTTGTAGCCGCTCACTATGCGCCTGTGCTCCTCCACGAGGCCGTCGACGATCTTTGCCGGATCGTCCCACTGGCTTATCGCGTTGATCTCATTCCACTTGAAGCCCTCCTCTTCGGGTATTATCCTCCAGCAGAACGTGCAGGCGAGGTTGCATCCGACCGCAGGTGTTGCCTGGATGCACCTGTGGCTTCTTATCCCGTAGAACCTGTTCTTGTAGCATCCGTGGCCCTCCTTCTTCATGCTGTCGGCGGTGTAATTGCAGATCTTCGTTGCGGAGTGCCTTCCCACGAAGT
>JAJYXH010000107.1 GCA_021791075.1 Microcaldota archaeon | reverse complement strand
TCTGGTTATGGGGCATTTTGTCAGAAAGTTGGACGCAGAAATCGTTAAAAGTGTTGCCACTCTAATACCTATCGAAACGATGTTGTCGTTTCAAATGTAGTTGTAAGATTTTCAAGGAAAGCTATAAGTCAGAAATTCAATATAGGTACGGTAATAAGAACGGTTGTGTGGTTTTCACAAGAACACACTCGGTGAACAGAGGAGATATCAAAAGTACTACTCGACGGCGGCAGGTTGGTTTTTTCTACAAGGAAGAACATAATCTCTTTGTTTTTTTTTCCTCTTTCATACCGATCGCCAGAGGGGCTTTACGAGGAAGACTTATGTGGAATACCAAAATCGTGGATTAGTGGAAGGCGACAAACCCCTATTCATTCAACACGGCGCTTCTGTGAAAGTTACAAAATAACAATATATTGTAATGGTATTGTTACATTATGATATGTTTATATAGCAGAAAGAGCACTATATATGGTGGTAATGGTTTCAGAATCTACCATATAGAGCAGGATAGGCTTTTATATAAGAAATGTGCAATATTTATAGAAACTGTACCGTGATGATTCTTTGGCCAATAAAAACACTAAAAAACTCTCCAAGAGGAGGCCTGCCAAGGCAGCACATAGGAAGGTCAGGCCTGCCTCCCATAAGAAGACTGAGAAGGCTAGCGTAAGGAAGGTCAGGCCTGCCTCCCATAAGAAGACTGAGAAGGCTAGCGTAAGGAAGGTTTTGCCTGCCAGAGATAGGGAACGGGAGAAGACCGCTGTAAAGTCTAAGCCCCGCCAGCCCTCCAGGAAGAGCCTCCTGTTGAAGGCCCAGGCCGATGCTGAAGAGGCCTTGGCTAGTTCCGCCAGGGCTAAGGAGGTTGGTGTAATACTCTCTGATAGGGTGTTCAACGAGTTTGTGGTGAAGAATGTTGGTAAGTTGGGTGTGGATCTTATAAATAACCTGAATTCTGCGCCGCACACTGACGACAAGCTTGCTGTAAAGATGGATGTCAAGGTCAATGAGGTCAGGAGGATGCTCAACGTGCTTAACGGTTATGGAATTACCAAGTATGACATAAACAAGGATGGAAAGGGATGGCTCACGTTCAAGTGGTACCTTGATAGGGAGAAGATGATAGCCTTCAGGGGCACACTCGCAGACAAGCCCGGTGACGCGAATCCCACAGTTAACGGCGAGTGTAATGACTTCTTCTACTGCGTCTCGTGTTATGGGGACCAGAAGGTCATACTTCCCTTCGATTCTGCTTTTGAGATAAAGTTCACGTGCGAATGCGGCAAGGCGCTAGCGGCGTTGGACAGGTCGCAGGTGTCGGCCCTCTTCAGTGAGAATCAGGCCCAGGCCTAGTTCTCCGGTTCCTACTTCCTATCAATACACGGACGGAAAGGGTTATATATAAACACAGACAGAAAACATCATAATAAAGCGGGGTAGGGTAGCATGGAGTGCCCGCCGGGCTCATAACCCGGAGATCGGTGGTTCAAATCCACCTCCCGCTATGCCCCCACACTTCCGCTAATCGGACTTTCTTTATATATTATATATATTATCTAAATCGTAAATAGTAACACAAAGAACTGGAATTTCATTTTTTTAAAAGCGGAACTCTGGGGCAGGCTAAAAGTGTTTTTGAATGGAAACCGAAATGCAAACGGAGACAATATTCGCAAAACTAATAGAAGAGAAGAAGACAGGAGAGTTACAGCCCCTGCCCAGAAACTTCTACGCAAACATAGAAGCAGATAATAAAAAACCCAAAAACGCAAACACCCAGGAACTCCAGAACAAACAATCGACACTCGGCGCACTTAAATCAAGGAGGATGCAAAAGATCCTGGTATACCTTGCATACAACAAGCCCCTCCCAACACCCCTGCCGGCTGAGGAGGAAGATATATATTACCAAATACTCAAAATAATAAACAAGGAAGAGCAGCAGGTAAAAACAACAACGATAAAGATAAATATAAAAATACCAGAAATCATAACACCAAACGGCAGTAAGATAGGCCCCTACCAGGAAGGGGATACGATACAGATAGCGAATACTTCAGATGTGGAGTTCATAATAAACAACAAGATAGGAGAGATAACAAGTTAGTGATCTTATGAAAATAGAAAAAGAGATAATGACATACTGCAAGTTCTGCAACAAACACACAAAACATTCCATAAAAACATATACCAAGAAGGCCACCTCGGGCCTGAGCATAGGCACAAGGAGGCACAACAGGGCAATCAGGGGGTACGTGGGAAGCGTAGAGCCTAAGATACACCCAAAGAAGCTTGGAAAGAAGCAGAAGACAATGCTCCAATGCGCGGACTGCAAGAAGGTTACCGACCGTGTTTTTGGAATGAGAACGAAGAAGAAGATAGAGATTAAACGCTGAGTGAATGATCCTTCCAAAAGAGCTGCCGGATGTGGGGGAACTTGTTATTGTTAGGATCAACAAGATAATGCCCTACGGCGCGTACTGCACCCTTCAGGAGTACAACGTCGATGCATACCTCCCAATATCAGAGATAGCGTCAGGCTGGATAAAGAACATACACGAGTTCATAAAAGAGGGCCAGAAGGAGGTCGCGAAGGTAATATTCGTAGACAAGACAAAGAGGGCAATAGACATCTCATTCAAGAAGGCCAGCGGTGGTGAGAAGAAGAGCAAGCTAGCGGAGTACAACCTTGAGAAGAGAGCCGAAGGAATATTCGCCAAGGCACTGGCCGCGTCTGGCACAGAACAAAAAAAAGCAGAGATAATCACTGAGATATCAAAGAAGGCGTCAACATACAACGACCTCGTAAATGACATATTCGAACAGAAGGATCCTCTATCCGACATGAAGGAGAAGAAGTTCAAGGAGGCACTTTACGAGATAATATTCAAGACCATAAAGCCGAAGAGGTACACGGTGTCTTACACCATCGAGATGACGACCACAGACACGCACAGCGGCATAGCCATAATAAAAGAGGCGCTCGGTGCGGTAGAGAAGAGCGGAGTCGATGTGCTATATCTGGGGGCACCCCACTACAGGCTCCTCTCTGAAGACTCGAGCTACCCCAAGGCCGAGGGCCGGATAAAGGCCGCGCAGGCGATACTGGAGAAGTTCGACAAGAAGATATCGTATTCAATAAAGAGCAACAGGGCGCAGTAGATGGAGAAGACAAAGATATACCTAAACTCAAAAGAGAAGATGCAGGATCCTATACTGATAGTCGGTCTTCCTGGTATAGGGACCGTAGGCAGCCTTGTCGGCGAGCACCTCAAGACCACACTAAAAGCGAAGAGGCTCGCAACCCTCTACTCACCACACTTCCTCCACCAGGTGATTATGCTGAAGAATGGGGGGGTGAGAATGGCAAGCAACCGATTCTACTTTTACAAAAACCAAAAGACAAAACAGACGATAATCGTTCTGGTAGGGGACATGCAGGCTGGCTCCCCAGAAGGCCAGTACGAGATAAACGAGAAGATAGTAAAATTCTTCAAATCGATAAACGGCAAGATCATATACACGATAGGCGGGTACAACATAAACAATCAATACGTCGATCGCCCGCGCGTCTTCGGGGTCGCAACAGAAAAGCAGCTCAGGGGGAAGCTCTCAAAGAACGGCATACTCATAGGAAAGGCAACCGGTGCGATCTGGGGCTCTGCAGGATTGGTAGTTGCATTCGCAAAGAAGTACAAGATACCAGCAGCATGCCTGATGGGGGAGACCGGAATGCTTGAGATAGACGCAAATGCCGCAAAGTCCGTGCTTGAGAAGCTGAGCCCGCTGCTAAACGTCGAGGTCGACCTCTCGAGCATAGACAAGATCAAGGCCGAGACCGAGAAGCTGCTCAAGGAGCTCGAGAAGGCATCAGGCCAAGCGCAGCCGCAGGAGGGGCAGCCGGCAGCAAAGCAGACCTTCTCCTACATAAGATGATCTCGCGCCAGTTATCTAGCCTGGTAGGATCTTGCCTTCCCAAGGCAAATGCCCGGGTTCAAATCCCGGCTGGCGCACTTTAAATATGTGAGCGGGAAATCCCCATCCATTCATGGCGGGATGAGGGCGAACCGCAGCAATGCGCATAAATCTTCACGGCGATATACCTGCCATGGAATCTATACGCGCGTATAGGTTCAGAGTCTACCCCAACGCAAGGAGGCGGAGGGAGATAGATGAGAGGCTAATTCTCGCAAAGGAGTTCTACAACCCCCTCCTGGAAGATACCATAAAGGCCTACAAGGAGAACAAATCCGGAATCACCATGGCGTCGCTGAACAGGTTCGCCAAGGAGATAGAGAAGGAGAAGAGATTCCTGCGGCTCTACTCCCAGACCAGGTGCGAGATAAAGTACAGGTTATTGAAAGCGTACCGGAACTTCTTCCGGAGGATTGATGAGAGAAAGAAGGGCAGGAGAATAAAGGCGGGCTTCCCGCGCTTCAAGTCGATAGACAGATACAGGTCGATAACCTACCCGCAGAACAACGGCTCGTTCTCGATAGAGAAGGACAGATTGCGCGTCTCCAGAATAGGGACGATGAAGATAGAACTCCACAGGCGGATCGAAGGCAGGATAAAGGCGATGACCATAAAGAGGGAGTCCGGAGAGTACTACGCGATATTCACCGCGGCAAAGGAGGTCGAGGTGCAGAAGTCACCGGACACTAATCCCGTCGGTATTGACCTGGGTCTGGAGTCGTTCATCGCGATGTCAGACGTAACGAAGATAAAGAAGCCGAAGTTCTTCAGGCAGAGGAGGAGAAGGATCGCACACTGGCAGAGGGTCGTTGCGAGAAGGAACAAAGGCTCAAAGAGGAGGGAGAAGGCGAAATTGAGGCTTCAGAAGGAATGGAACGGGGTTACGGGGCAGTCGGACAACTTCATGCACAGGCTGTCAAGGGATTTGGTCTCTTCAGGACATACTTCATTTGCGGTGGAGGCCCTGCACACCGGCAACATGATGAAGAACCACCGGCTGGCACAATCCATCCAGGGCGCTTCATGGAACAGGTTCATCCGAATGCTTTCGTACAAGGCCGAGAGTGCCGGTATGACGGTAGTGACGGTGGATCCAAGACGCGCGACGAAGGAGTGCAGCAACTGCGGCAAGATCATCGACATGCCGCTCTCCGAGAGGGTATATGCGTGCGGCAGGTGCGGCATCCGGATCGACAGGGATATAAATGCCGCGATAAACATACTCAGAAGAGCTACCGCAGCTCATGCTGGAAGTTACGCTCGTGGAGATCCGGCCTCTTTGCATCTGGAAACGGATGCGAAAGCAGGATCGCCGAAACGAGAACATACCTTGGGATCGGGCAACATCGATTTCAAGGGAAGCCTCGGACTTTAGACTGGGGAAGATGTCACACTACTATTCTATCAAACAAGGCAGACAGACAAAAACTAATAAACCAACACACCCTATGTTAATAATATCGATCCTATGTACAGCAAAGAGATGCTCGAGAGATTTGGGTTCCTCAAGATAAAGGTAGGGGACAGGATAAGCATCACTAAGAACAACGAGACGTTCGAAGGACTTCTCATGCCCCGCCCAGAGATCGGAGACGAAAACACGCTCATACTCAAACAGAATGACGGATACAACATAGGCATTAATGCCGCAAAAGCCGAGATAAAGAAACTGGGAGAAGCAGAAGGAAAAGTGTCGTTTCCAAAAACAACAATCAAACAGAACAAATCGCTTCCAAAAGTAACAATTCTTTATACCGGGGGCACGATCGGAAGCAAGGTCGATTACGTGTCTGGAGGGGTGATAGTCCTCACCACCCCAGAGGAGCTGCTTGCATCGGTTCCCGAAGCGCAGGAGATAGCAAACATAGAGGTAAAGGATGTGATGCACACATTCAGCGAGGACATAACGTTCCTTGAGTGGCAGAAGATCTCAGAGGAGGTGAAGAAGGCCTTCGACAGTGGGAGCGTGGGTGTGGTAGTAACAATGGGCACAGACACGATGCATTACACGGCAGCGGCAATGAGCTTCATGGTCCAGGATCTTCCCGGCCCTGTAGTCATCACAGGCGCACAGAGAAGCACAGATCGCGGCTCAAGCGATGCGTTCCTGAATATCAATTGCGCACTCAGGATCGCCGCACAGAGCGACATTGGGGAGGTCGGGATATGCATGCACGAGAGCTCATCAGACAACTCATGCTCTTTCATAAGGGGAACAAAGGCAAGGAAGATGCACACTTCAAGGAGGGACGCCTTCAAGCCTATAAACAGCATCCCCATAGCCAGCATAAGCGCGGGAGGAGAGATAACCTACCGGGGCAGCTACAGAAAGGCCGACAGGAAGGCCTCGGCCAGACTTGCCAACAGATACGAGCCAAAGGTGGTTCTGATCAAGGTGGCTCCAAGCTCCGATCCGGGGGTGGTGGACTACTACATAAGCCAGGGCTATAGGGGAATCATATTCGAGGGCACCGGGCTCGGCCAGCTCCCTGTATCGGCAAAGCACTCGGAGTTCAACTGGCTATCGGCCCTAAAAAAAGCGTCGGAAAAGGGGCTGGTAATAGGCATAGCCTCCCAATGCCTTTATGGAAGGGTCAACGAATGGGTGTACAGCAATGCAAGAATGCAGAGAGCCGCAGGAGCCATATACTGCGAAGACATGCTACCCGAGACAGCGTATGTAAAACTCGGGTGGCTCCTAGGAAACTACAAAGCTGGCGAGGCGAAGGAGATGCTCCCCAAGAACATTGTAGGCGAGATAAGCGAGAGGACAACGTACGACGAGTTCCATGGGTGAAGTGGTGGGGCGTGTGGAAAAAGACGAGAAGTACTACGAAAAAATAGGATTCATGTGCGGATTGGAGATACACCAGAGGCTCGCCACCCAAGTAAAGCTATTCTGCTCCTGCACGTCCACTCTTTCCGGACCCGAAGACGGGGAGAACGCGGAGATCACAAGATACCAGAGGGCTGTTGCCGGGGAGTTGGGGATCATAGACAGGGCAGCAAGCTTCGAACAGACCAAGGATCGCAAGTTCACCTACCTGATCAATAACAACCATGCGTGCCTTGTCGAAATAGACGAGGAGCCCCCGCACAACATGAACAGAGAGGCTCTCCTGACGGCACTGAGCATAGTGTCTGCAATGAAGATGGTAGTTCCGGACGAACTGCAGCCGATGAGAAAGCAGGTGGTCGACGGAAGCAACCCGAGCGCCTTCCAAAGAACCACAAAGATAGGTCTCAATGGCAGGCTGAATGTTGGGGGGCATGAAATAAAGATAATATCCGCCTTTGTTGAGGAAGAGTCTGCCGGAATAGAGTCAAATACAGAAGAAGGAATAACATACGAGACAGGCAGAATAGGGATACCACTGATAGAGATAGATACCGACCCCTGGATAAGGTCTCCCAGAGAGGCAAAGGAGGCAGCGTTGAAGATCGGCACGCTGCTAAGACTCACCGGAAAGGTCCAGCGCGGGATAGGATCCATCAGGCAGGACGTAAACATCTCGATAAAGGGCGGGGCGAGAGTGGAGATCAAGGGGCTTCAGGACGTCGACTTCCTGGACAGATTCGTCGAAAACGAGGTTCTGAGGCAGCAGAACCTGCTCCGAATAAAAGAGAGGCTGGCAAAAAGCAAGGGGTCCGTAGGGGAGCCGAAGGATCTCACATCGGTTCTGAAAGATTCCAAAGCCAAGATAATATCGAGTGCAATCGACTCCGGGGGCATAGTATCTGGATTTGCCCTGCAAGGGTTCAAGGGAATCATAGGCACCGAGGTAAATCCGGACAGGAGGCTGGGAAGCGAGATAAGCGACTATGCCAAGATGGGCGGAGTCAAAGGAATAATACACAGCGACGAGGATATGTCAAAGTATGGGATGGGCGAAAAAGAGTTTGAGGCCACAACAAAGGCCCTGGGGATTGGAAGTGATGACGCGTTCGTGCTCATAGCCGGAAGAAAGGAGGCAGTTAAGACCGCAATAGGCTTCGCGATCAACAGGTCAAAGGCCGCAATAACCGACGGAGTGCTTCTGGAGACAAGGGGTGCCGTCAACAACGACCTATACACAACAAGATTCCTCAGACCGCTGCCAGGGGGGTCCAGAATGTATCCAGAGACCGATGCGACACCGGTGCAGGTAACCAGGGATATGCTGAGCAAGGCAAGCTCAAGCGCGCCTGACATAGAGAAGGAGAGAAGCCAATTAATGTCAGACCTAAAGACCGAAACGCTGGCAGAGCAGATCATGGTCTCACCCCGTCTCGCCCTGTACAAGGAGATAACAAAGAAGACAAAAGCAGACAGGATTTTCATAGCAAACATACTTCTCCAAAAATTCACAGAGCTGAAGCGCAATAACTACAATGTAGACGGAGTAAGTGGAGAGAGGCTTGCAGAACTTTTCAATGCGTATAGTGAAAACAAGATAACAAAAAACGCGGTAGAGGAGGCTCTCAAACTATTATCTTCAAAGGACATGCCTGTGCAGTCCATAATAAAAGAAAATAATCTCGGAAGAATATCTGGGAAGGAGTTAAAGGCCATCATAGACAGAGAGACAAAGGACTTAGGGGCCGAAACTCCGAAAGGAGAGATCCAAAGGCGGGTCATGTCGAAGCATAGGCTGAACGTTGACGGAGAGGACCTCAAAAACATGCTGGAAAAATAAACATAGTGGTGGAATGAAATATACAATAATCGGATCCGACATGCAGTCGCTGAAGGTTGACCTGGATCAGGACGAGGCCGTATATGCGGACTCTGGAACACTCATAAGCAAGGACGATACAGTAATAATGAATCCGAGGGCCGTAGGCGGCCTTGTCGGAATGATCGAAAGGAGGGTCACCGGAGCCACGGCATTCCTTACCGAATTCAAAGCCCAGAAAGGTCCGGGTCACATGCAGGTGGCAGGGGTCTTTCCCGGAAAGATAGTCCCTATCGATATAGAGGAGGGCAGCAAATTCATAACAGAGCGGAAGGCATTTCTCGTTGTCGAGGAGTCAGTAAAATTTGGCATACACATAACCAACATGGCCGAAGGCATGTTCGGGGGAACTGGGTTCGTACTTCAGGAGTTCACAGGACCGGGAAGGCTACACATACATGTGACGGGTGACATGATAGAGCACAATCTTGATGGCAGCAATGCTGTGGAAGTGGATCCCTCACATGTTGCAGGATTCGACGGGTCTCTCTCGTACAAGATAAGATACGTTGACAACATAAAGACCGCGATGTTCGGTGGTGTCGGCCTCTTCCTTGCCACATTCACCGGAAAGGGAAGGCTCATAACACAGACGATATCACCGTATAAATTCTCAGCAGAGATCTACACCGAAGGGCAGGCGATGCAGAAGAGCAAGAAGTGAGAACATGCCAACCACGATCTACAAAGGTCACGTCTTCGATCTCGTTTACAAGAAGATGCGGCTTAAGGGAAGGACCATAAAGTTCGAGTACATGTCAAATATTGGGTCAGTGGTTGTGATACCAATAACCCATGACAGAAAGATCCTCATCGAAAAGAACCGGCGCCACTCAATCACAAAGACACTATACGAACTCCCTGCAGGCCACATGGAGAAAGGGGAGAGCGCTGCCGATGCCGCGGCACGCGAACTCGCAGAGGAGACAGGATACAGGGCCGGGAAGATCAGGAAGATATTCAGTTCCTACTCTTCTCCGGGTGTGAGTGACGAGATCAATCACTTCTGCCTCGCAACAGCTCTGAAGAAAGGAAAGGCGAACCCGGAGGTCGACGAGGATATAACGGTTGTATTCCTCAGCCTTGATAAGGCATTGAGGATGATAAAAGAGAACAAGATCAAGGACACAAAGACCATAGCGGCACTTCTTTATTATTCAAAATTCCTAAAGGGTAGTTGAATGGAGATAGGCCATACCGCAGGGAGATTCTACACTAAGACCGGTAGCGGGGAAGCAGAGCTTCTATACAGGATGACAGACCAGAAGACGATGAGCATCTACCACACATTCGTCCCGGAAGAGGCGCGCGGAAAAGGCGTTGCCGAGCGGCTTGCTCTCGAGGCATTCGGCTACGCAAAGGAGAAGGGACTCAAGGTAAGGCCCGACTGCCCTTACATAACATATTTCCTAGAGAAGCACAAGGAGCTCTGCGACATGTCGGTCTGAATACCTGCCCCACCAAAAAAAAAAAAACAAACATAAACTATAAACACTACGACACCTATACTAAAATTGACCAGAAGCAGATATCAGAGACCATAAAATGAGGAAGTTAGATGGCACTCCTAAAAAGCAGGACCCAAGTAAAAGACCCATATTTAGCTGCCGCATCCAAAATGAGCAGGGACGAGTTAGCCTCGCCTGCCACGAGGGACGGAAAGCGGTGCACCAAGGCGCTCTATCTGATAAGTAAAAGTGGGGAATGAGCCTTTGCACTCGGTGTAAGCAAGAACACATACGGGTTTCTCTTCAGGAACGCCGACGCATCCGGAACCCCCTGATAGTACATGCGCTTACAAACTCCAAGAGACTCTCCCAATTCTATGCGGAAAGCCATCCTGAAATATTCCTTATAAAATATTCCACGAGAAAGGAGACCGGCAAAGTAACCACATCAATAGGCGGAGAGATAGCATCGGTGCACACCGAGCAGGTTGCACACGTCGCAGAGAGAAAGCCCGACATACTCGATGCTCCTGCAAACGAGAGGGCAAAAGAGAAGGTAGCCCATGTATTCTCAAGATTTTATGCAACTCATACGCACCACGGAACCAGGGACGCGGAACATGCGAGAACCGCAAGCCACCTCCTCGGACTGCTGAGGTCTCACACGTCATACACTGATGCTAATTGGAGAGGGCAGAGCCCGAAAACCATAGTAGCAGCGGTCCACAAGCGCGAATTTTCAAGGATTGCCGCACGCCGCAGCAATACGGCAAGGGAAGCTACTGGAAAACCGCTAAAAGACCTGACGGAAGTAACATCGGATCCTCTAAAGATAGCCACAGAAGTCGACCACCACATCATGTCCTTGCGGCGACGTATGTAGCGGCAGTACCATTATAACTATTTTAATACAAGTGCGAGCGCCGGGATTCGGACCCGGGTTCTTGCCTTGGCAAGGCAAAGTCCTACCAGGCTAGACTACGCTCGCAGGATAAGCAGTAATAGATGGCAGGCACATTTTATTAACCATTTCTCCTCAGGTCAGGCATCCAAAAAGATTAATAATAAAGCCTGGCAAAGGTAGAAGCATGCCTTCGCGGTACAAGATAATAATATTCGACATGGACGGAGTCATATTCGAGAAGCCTTCCCTGAGCCGCAAGGACGACGTAGTCGGTTCCAGCTCCTGGGACGTGATGTTCGACAACATGGGCATATACGACCTGCACGAGAGGCTGCGGGATATATACGTAAGGAAAGGATTCAGATCCTATATGGACTGGAGCGATGCGGCCTGCTGCGTCCTCAAGGCCAAAGGCCTTGACTCAAAGACTTTCAGCAGCATGGTAGAGTCGCGCGACTTCGTTCCGGGAGCCAAGGAAACATTCGCAGCCCTGAAAGAGGCGGGCATGCTTACTGGGATAGTAAGCGGGAGCTTCGACGCACTGGTCCAACGCGCACGCACCGAACTTGGGATAAAGTACACTCTTGCGCACTGCGATCTCGAGTTCGACACGAAGGGGGGGCTGCAGAACTGGAGGCTCCTTGCCACTGACTACAAGGACAAGATAAAGTTCGTAAAGTATATCGCACAGATAAACAAGATAAGCATGAAGGAGTGCGTATATGTGGGAGACGACGTCAACGACCTCCCCATATTCCAGCGGGTCGGACTCTCTATAGCATTCAACTGCACAAAGCGGGAAGTTCTGGAGAAGGCCGGAGTTGCCGTGAAGGAGAAGAACCTGTCTGCGATACTTCCGCATCTAGGTCTTGACTCAAAGAAAGCGTAGCAGCGTCACTCACAGTATTATAAATGTCTTATGACAATTGGTAATTGGTGAAATGTATGGCAAAATCATTTGCATGCAGGGATATAGGCATGAGCTGCGGGTTCAGGGCAAGAGCCGGAAATGAATCAGAACTTATGTCGAAGATAGCTGCACACGCCAAGGAGGCGCATAACATGGCCCAGATAGACGCCGCGACCATGAAGAAGGTAAAGGCAGCAATAAAGGAGGAATAATCTAGGGTCTTCCCTCTCGACGTCTTCGTTCCTTTATAATGATGCACCTGAGCTGAAAACCCACGATTTCAATCGCGGGATGAAGCGAAGGCGTATAAACATTTACAATATAATAAATGTCATGGAATCTGTGCGGGCGTACAGGTTCAGGCTCTATCCCGACGCCAAGAGGCAGAGGGAGATAGACGAACAGATAGAGCTCGCGCGATTCCTCTACAACAAACTCCTCGGGCTGGCGAAGGAGGAGTACCTGAAGGACAGGAACCTGCAGATAACAAAATCCACATTCAACAGGCTCATGAAAGGGATAGTCAGTGAGAATGGGGAACTCAACAGGCTATACTCACAGGCCCTCCAGAACGTATTCGTCAGGCTGCAGATGGCGTACCAGAACTTCTTCAGGAGGGTGAGGGAGAGGAGGGCGGGGAAGAGGGTCAAAGTCGGATTCCCGCGGTTCAAGAAGTACGGAAGGTACTCGTCTATAACGTATCCTCAATTCGGATTCTCCATTGAGTCAAAGACCAAGAAGCGCAACAGGATAAACGTCCTCCGCGTCTCGAAGATAGGGATGATGAGGATGGAGATGCACAGGGAGATCGCCGGGAAGATGCTGACTCTTACGATAAAGCGCGACGGTCGCGAGTACTATGCGATCGTCTCCGCATCGACAGGGTCGGCGCCTCCAATGATAGAGGACACGAACAGGGTTGGGATAGACCTCGGGCTGATGAACAGGGAGAACGTGATGGAGAACTTCGCGGTGCTCTCAGACGGAAAGAAGATAGGGAAGCCCAACTTCGCGGCGATGCAGGAGAAGAGGATCGCGCGCTGGCAGAG
>JAJYXH010000017.1 GCA_021791075.1 Microcaldota archaeon | reverse complement strand
CGGTACTTAATCTCGACGTTACACCAAACGTCGCGCAAGGAAATGCAAATCAGACGACGCTCTCGATTAGTGGAACTGCCGGGTTCACGGATCTCACAGGAGATTTCATACCGCTCACCGACAGCCCGATCTACATATATTACAACAAAAACCTCAACTATATGATACGCACCGTATCAGCGAAAGGGACGGTCTCTATCATTCCGGCGACCGCACTGCAAGCGACAGATTGCGCGTTCTCTTCCACGGCTTCGCCGACCTCATGCATACCTGCGAATCCGCTCGCAACCAATCCTGCGGAGAGTGCTGTTGCCAATACAGTGACATACTACACTCAGAATACAGTGACGTATCACACTCAGGGATCTCCGTCTGCCCTCACCGAGGGCCAGCCAGCATGTCCGCAGCCGCCAAAGAGCCTGTTGGCTCCGCCAAATCTCGATTGTAACATATACCAAAATAATGGGAAGACGTCAGACGGCATCCCGCTGCCAAGCTGCATCACGCAGAATGGGCAGCCGTGCACGGCAACCGGAACTAACCCTGATGGGACCAAGAACACATACAAGTGGTATGGAAAAACATGCCCTTCAGGCCCTCCGCAGGAGTACTGCACACCATTCTACAGCAACGGCACCGGAACCTGCACCTCACAAGTAGGCCTCATAGGCGTGGCCACTACCAACTCAATGGGATACTTCTCTCTCTCCTCTGCCACTGACCCGAACATACCCTACAATGTAGTCGCCTGTGGAAATGCGGCAGCAACAATAACGGCGCAGTTCTACGGCTACCCGCCGCCTGAGCCGATACAAGCGAAACAGAACTACCTTCCCTTTGCATATTTTGCCGCCGGGACGTTTTCGTTCTTTCCGGGAGTAACTTTCCAGGTGCCGCAGGCAAACTTCCAGGTATACAACTATTACTGGACGCCCAATGAGACTGTGCAGAGCACAGAGATAGGCATGCTTCTTCTGAGTTATGGCGACATAACAGGACCGGCGATAGCCGTATCAATAGTCATCTCCGTCTTGCTGATACTTTTTATGCATAAGAGCGGAAAGAGAGCCCAAAAGAGACCCGGTATTGCAAAGCGATGATTATCTGGAACCGACTAACACCAAGTCATAATCCTTGCCGAAAGGATCAAAAGCAAATAAATATATACCACAAGAGACATAAGTCATAATGTGAGAATATGGCATTTGTAGGTAGTAGGAACAGAAGGTCTCTGGCTGCGGAGTCAAGATTGAGCGAGAGCGCTACTATAAGGGTAGAGGAGCTTGCAGACGGGCTGAAGAGGGGCGAGCAGACCCTGCGTGACGCAATGACCAGGATGGAGAAGGAGCACTGGAGCACTGCTACCCCCACAGAGGCTGAGAAGAGGGCGGTAAGAAGGAGCCTGCTAGGCGAGGACCTGACAAAGGCCGATGCCGAGGCGCTTGAAGGCAGGTCTATCTCGCAGGACATATTCTATAGAAAGATCCATGACATAAGCAACAGCATAAGCAGTATGAACGATGGCATAAAGGAGGGGGATGGAAGGGCACTTGCCGCGCTGGCAGAGCTGAGCGACAGGCTGGGGAATCAGAGGGACGAGGGAGCGATACTCAAGACGTTGAATACCCACTTCTCCAACTCGCTGGATGAGGTGAGGCACATCGCCGTAGACCCTTTCAAGTTGAGTCGCAGGGGATTCGAGAGGGCGATAGACAGGAAGGCAGGGAGGAGCGAGAGCAACCTCTACACCGTAATGAGATTCTGCGACGAGGTTGACAGGTACATGAAGAAGTCCGGCAGGGCCGCGGGAAGCGGCACCAAGCCGATGAGATACGACGTTGGCCAGATAGCGTCACCTGCAAGGAGCGTAGACCAGCAGAGGGCATTCCTGCTCAAGATAGCAGACAACATAAACCTGCCTGGGGTGCACCAGGAGATAGTCGACCTTGAGAAGAACATGGCAGTATCGCAGACCATAGCGCAGAAACTCGGAGAGGTCGGCAAGAACGGCCTGACGGTTACCGCGATGGCCGAGAGTTTCGGGAAGATGGTGCCAGAAGAAGTATCGCGCATGGGATTGAGCATAATAAATGAGAGGGTCTCGGTGGTCCAGGAGGCCGAGAGAAACGCGCTTCTTGGCCAGATGTCCGATCATCAGAGGGACTTTATGACTGCCATCGATAACGCAAAGAGGATGACCATGTATGGGGACGGATACACAGTCGATGATATGGGCAACGTCATCAATGGAAGCGGCTACGCCAGCAATGATGAATTCAGGAAAAAGGTTCTGGATCCCCTCAATGACGAGAGGGCAAAGTTCCTGGCAATGTCGCAGGTCTATATGAGCGTGATGGATGCCGAAGGGAAGAGGGCGCTTGTGGCCATGAACAACGAGCTTGACCACGCCATGGACGAACTTGCGTCACTCAAACCGCTCGGCCTTGCTGACAAGCTGAACGTTGTCGCATTCACGTCGCATCCTAATGGGATACAGGGAAGGGTCGGACAACAGATATACGCGGCTGCCGTTGCAGCCGCGCTTGACGAGGCCCAGGCAGGGGCGACGGCCACAGCGGAAGAGGTGCTCAACGCACTCGGGAAGAGCGTGCAAGCGGCTCTAGATCCACTGAGCGATAACCTCCGGGAGCAGGTAGTCCTGAGCCTTCTGGAACACCAGAGGAACAAGAGCGCGGTGATGGAGCTTCAGCGCAAAGAGGCTGAGACTACGTCCGAGACGCTCAACGAGGCGCCACACATAGTTACTATCTAGTAATAGTACTTGGGCAGGCTGCAGCACATCTCAATTGGCGCAGAGTTAAGCATCAGAGCTGCAGATCAAGACCGCATCGTGCACTATCGTCATACGCGGAAAGATACCTATTTATATCAGAAACGGGAGACCATATAATTAAATGCGGTGACGGCTTGTTAGGGGTACTTCTCGCAATAGTGTTGTCGATAGGGGCAGTTGACGCACTCGTACCGCTGATGATAATAGTCATACTTATAGTCGCTGCGGCAGGCGCAACGCGTGGCTACAGCATCTTCAATCTCTTCGGGATAGCCACCCTGGCAGGCATAGGGGTTGGAAGGGGGTCCTTCTCCGGAAGAAGTGCGCTCGGAAGGTACTTCATAATTGTTCCTAGCGCGAAGTTGAGCTATGCCAGGAAGGGCAAGAGGGGGTTTATAGTCAGCAGGATACAGAGGCGTTTGGAGAGGAGGAGGGATATGAAGAGGCACATTGGAAGCCCTGTCTCCCTATCGGCCGGAAAGAAGGTCACTATAGGAAAAGAAGCAGCAAAACAGAAGGGAAGGGTGCGGATGGCGGCTGGAAGGGCTGCGGCAAGAGTAAAAAGAGTACGTTCAGGAACTAAAAGATTTGCAAAGAATCTATGGGAAAAGAAGGCGGTGAGGGGCGTAAGGGCAGCGGTCAAGTACACGGCTCTCTACTCGGTGCCACCAATAGGGGCTGCGGTAACAGCGATCAAGTTAAGAAGAAACAGGAAGCTGAATAAACTGGGCGTTGGCGATAGGAGCGAGCTGAGAAAGAGCACTGAACTCAGGAAGGTGACTAAAAAGCTCATGCACTACGCCCTCTGGATCTCCCCGCCTGTCGCGATCGCGGCCACGATGATGCGGAAGAAGAAGGCCGGAAGTCTGGAGTTCAGAAGGGCCGAGTCCCTGCAGAGGATTCCCGGCGCAAGGGCGATACCGCTTCCAGCAAGGCCTGTAAAACCAACCACCCTGCAACGGGAGCTTGCCACTGCAAAAAAGCACGCAGCTCAGATGGAAGAGATAGCACGGGTAAAATCGGCTCCGGACAGGACGGCATACATGAGCTCGTATACCTCTTCACGCGCAGAGAGACTTAATGGACATGAAAATGAACTGAAGGGAATAGGCGGCAGGATAGCTGCGGCAATAGAAAATGGGGACAAGGCAGGCGAAAGGGCAGCCAGAAAGGAGTACAAAAAGGAGTGGGATGCGGTGGACAGGGAGATCACAGGCAGGAGCAGGTTCTATGTGCCAAGCGAGTGGCAGAGCTCGGCAGTAGGCTCTCTCGTGGCGTCGCTTGGCTACATAGCAAGCATGCAAATGACTAGCGCGCATGCCATGGCGGCAGGAGCAACGGGCAATAAGGCCGCGTACAGCAAGGCGCAGGAGAGGATTAGAGATACCGTAGCCAACTTTGGCGGGAGGATGGGAGGGAGAGGCAATAGTAGAGTTAGAGAGGAGACAGAAGAAGAGAGGAAGAGAAAGGAAGAGAATTACAGCTGGTCGCAGCGGCGTCGCGAGGATAATATCAATCAAACCACTACTGTAGGAGCCCAAGCCCGACCTTCGGGGGGAATTGGCAAGGAGGTGGAGCACGTTAGGGCTGGCGTAGAGACTACAGGGGAGAGTACAAGGACCACGAATACGGATATAGGTAGGGCATATAGGTACCTTGGGGTGGGACCAGATGCAACCGACGAGGAGGTAAGGAGGGCATACAGGAACATGGCAAAGGAGTATCATCCTGACGTTGGCGGAAGTAATGAGAAGTTCGTTGAGCTGACACTGGCTTACGACAGGATACTAAAGTCGAGAAAGTCTGGGGACAGGAATGGGACCTGATTCAGGGCAATGCGATTCTGGGAGGCATTATAACATATTATCAAGCCAATGGGAACTCTACCGGATTACTTTAATGGCGGCTATAACTACCGTTGTGGATAAGATAGGTGTATCAAACGCTTCTTGATACCGGTTCAATTGGTGCGGTTGTGTCAGGAACAGGCATCTGTAAGGAGGCTGACGCCACGATAAAATAAATAATAAAGAATAAAAGAGATTTTACTCCTCGGAGTCATCGTCGAAGTCGTCCTCTGAGTCCTCGTCGAAGTCGTCCTCCGTGTTCTCGTCTTCCTCGTCCTCGTCGTCTTCCTCTTCGTTCTCCTCCTTTTTCTTGGCCATATGCTCACCTGTTCTTATAAGCAATTCACCCTTGTGTATCGGAAGGTTATTTAAAGCTATTTCTTTGCCAGATTTACGCTTATATAACCAACAATCGGTGTAATCCGGCAGATCTGGCTGGCCCTTCTGCGAAACGGTTAAAAAGGAAGGCGCACAAGAGTAGCTTACACACGGGCTCTTGGCTCAGTAGTAGAGCGTCCGCTTTGCAAGCGGAAGGTCGCGGGTGCGATCCCCGCAGAGTCCACTTGCCACTTAATTCTGTCATTCGCACTGATACCGGCTTTAAATAGTCGACAAATTAAAGCCATCTTTATATATGAAAAAATCATATCCAACCACGTATACGTGGAGGATATATGGAAGGGGGGAATGGACGGGTGGGTCGCACCGTCAAGACCAAGAATCTTGAGATGCCCGATGTAGTCGATGTCGGAAGGAAGCCCTAGATGGGCTGAGCACATTCTTCAGGGATAGGTCGAGGAAGAATTTCGAGAAGGCAATTAATGGCTTCAAGAATACAAGGGGCATCAATGAGATAATAGATGTTTTTCAACGAGTTTACCCATGCGCTCAGGGGCGCTAGTTACAACTCCCTGGTCCTCTCCTCAATCGAACTGCTCTTCCAACTCAGGCGCTCACCGCACGTTGCATACGCGGTCTTTGAGAGTGCGGCATCGCTCTCGCCGCAACGGATACGATACGGAGAAGATGGCCAGCTTCATACACCTTCTCAGAAGCGCAGGAGATGGCCCTGACAGGATAGACTCTGTAGCAAAGGAGATCGCGCAGGCAGCCGCGTACAGGGAGCCTAACAGCGAGGACATAACCGTGCATGTCGCCAGGCTTCAGAGAAGTATCAATGCGGATAAGGCAGAGCCGTAGTACACCTACTTTATCTCTGCCCTGCTCTGCTCCCTCATGAACTGCTCTAGGTAGAACCGGCTTCCCGTACCTTTTCCTGTGAGTCCGCTTCCTTTCCAGCCTACGAATGTGTGTGCGCCCACAATTGCGCCGGTAGTTGCCCCTATCTCCCGGTTTACGTATATTACTCCTGCCTGCATCTTTCCGAGAAACTCCCTAACCTCTCCCTTCTTCTCGCTGTAGAGCCCGGCACATAAGCCGTACTCACTGTCGTTAGCCTTGGACAATGCCTCGTCGAACTCCTTGTACGTGTCCACCACAAGGAACGGCAGGAAGAGCTCGTCATGCATCAACCTGCTCTGCTGCCCCAACTCTGCTATCACCGGCTCGACATAAAGGTCGCGCTGGTCCTTTCCAACGACTCCGCCCCCATAAACGACTCTTCCCTCTGACTTTGCCGCTAGAACCGACTTCCTGTAACGCTCGAGTGCCGACGCGCTTATCAACGGTCCTATGTAGTTTCCTTTGGCCAGAGGATCACCTATTGCCATAGCCCTTGCCTTCTCGACCAGCTTGCTCAGGAATTGCTCCTTCTTTGATATATGGACATATACCCTCGAACAGGCGCTGCACTTCTGGCCTGCGTATCCGAAGGCGGAACTCGCTATCCCATCTACAGCGTAATCTAGATTCGCATACTTCGAGACTACGACAGGGTTCTTTCCGCCCATCTCGACCACGAAGACCTTCTGCTGGCCTGAGTTGAACGACTTCGCGATCATGCCAAGCCCCGTCTTCTTCGATCCCGTGAATGCTATGCCGCTCACCTTGCCGTTCGAGACCAGCTCGTCTCCCACCTCTGATCCGGGGCCTGTAACGTAATTGAAGACGCCTTTTGGCAGGCCTGACTCTTCGAATACCTTGTATATCGCAAAGCCGGTGAGCATGGCCATATTGTCGGTGCTGGAGGGCTTGAAGACGACGGTATTTCCGGTTATCAGTGCGCCTGTACTCATTCCTGTTGAGATTGAGATAGGAAAGTTGAACGGCGCTATGACCCCGAAGACACCGTAAGGCTTCATGGCAATAGTTATCCTCTCCTCCCTTCCGGGGGCGCCCTGGAATCCTGCCCCTACAGACTTGGTGCTCGCGGCGAGTTTTGCCCTTCTAGAATACCCCTTGTTCCTCTCCATCTCGAATGAGTAGTAATTGAGGAAGTCGATAGCCTCATCGACCTCTCCCACAGACTCGTATCGCGTCTTACCATTCTCTATGCTCAGTATTGCTGCTATGATGAACTTGTCTCTTGAGAAGATTCCGGCAGCCTTCCTGAATATCCTCACACGTTCCCTGTAATCGGTATCTCTCCAGCCATCAAATGCGACGAGCGCGGCATCTATGGCTGTTCTTGCATCATCTCTTGTTGCCCTCTGGAACGTGCCTATCAGGCTCCCGTCTATCGGTGAGTACTCCGCAATGACCTCCTTGGAGAAGCGCTCCTGTCCATCGATGTAGAGCGGGAACTTGGCTCCAAGAACGCTGGACTTTACCTTCTTCACGGCAGAGTCGAAGAGCCCGTCGAACTCGTCCTCCTTTCCATTCTCAACGAATGTCTTGTATGTGAACTCGTTCTTAAAATCAGGCATGCGACCGATTCAATCACGCTGACAATCTATAAAAAGGGATACGGACTCTCCGTTGGATTATGGTAAAGCAGTCGGCAGAGACGACATCGGAAGGTATTTAATCTTTAGCCATCATAGATAGATCGTGGCGACAGTTCAGAAAGAGGAAGTTCAGCAGTACGTTTCGGCAGAGAGCATTAGCATAGAGAAGCTCGTTACAGAGGCTACGTGGAAGGACATACTGATCGAGCTTGTCAAGAAGGAGCAGATAGATCCGTGGAACATAGACATCGTAGACGTTGTTGACAAGTACGTTGCCGCTGTTAGGGAGATGAAGGTGCTGGACCTCAGGATACCGGCTAACATCATACTTGCTGCCTCTATTCTTCTCAGATTCCAGAGCGAGGTCCTTCTGCATCATGAAGAGGAGGAGTTGGCTCAGGAACACGAACAGTCGCGCAGGATAACCGATGTGGAACCGTTGACTTTCAGGCTCAGGCTTCCGCCGAAGAGGAGACTTACGCTTGCTGAGCTCGTCGCGGCCCTAGATGAGGCGATGAAGCTCAGGGAGGTAAGGGAGCTCGCGAAGAAGAACCTTCAGGTCTCGTTCCCGCTGATGTTCAAGAGCATTGACATAGAGACCGAGATAGAGAACATATACGGGATAGTAAAGTCTAACGTCGATGCAAGCAACATGACCACGTTCAACACGGTCTCAAGGTCTGCGCAGTTCAACGACGTGCTCCTGGAACTCTTCATACCGCTGCTCTTCCTTGCGCATAAGAACAGGGTAACGCTCATACAGGAGAAGTTCTTCGACGAGATCATCATCTCGTTAACATAGGCAATCTAATGGCTGACGAGATAGATTACAAGAGGCTCATCGAGGCCGCACTCTTCATGTCCTCGAATCCGCTCAGCGTTAACGACCTTGTCTCGGTAACCGGAATAATGTCCCCGGGAAAGGTCCAGGCATTTGCAAAGGAACTCGTCGAGGAGTACAGGTCAAAGAACACATCGCTCCAGATACTCGAGATAGACAACAGGTACCTCTTCGCCATCAAGGAACCGTACGCTTCAAAGGTAAGCGGGCTGGCCATAGGCCCGGATCTCTCGAAAGGGGCGCTAAGGATACTCGCGTTTATCAGCAGGAACGAAGGCGTGCTCCAGAGCGACCTCGTCAAGGCGTTCGGAAGCACCACGTATGAGTACATGTCTGAGTTGGGCGAGAAGAGGTTCGTCGAGACGAAGCCCTTCAAGAGGAGCAAGAGGGTCTTCACAACACCCAAGTTCAGGGAGTACTTCAGCCCCGGGATCCCGCAGGGATCTCAAACACCGACCCAGTAGGTAGGGTGCTCTTCCTCTGTCCTGTGTTTAGGGGTGCAAAGACTTCATGACATGACTTATTGTCTCATTTCTGTCAGGAATACTCTTCATTATCTTGCCCAGGTCGCGCTGCCACATCTTGCTTGTCATTATGCCAAGCCTTTTTGAAAAGGATGACATTGAGAAGTGCTTATGATTCACCTCCTCCAGTTTCATGTCTGCCAATTCTGGATTAAACTTGCCGCCGTGCGCCATGAGGAAGGATATGTCGACGACATCCCTGGCCATATTGTCTACGTTTCGGCGCGTGTATACGGCTCTGATCTTCTCGGCAATGATCTCATCTACGCCCATAACGGATGCAAAGTATGTCGTATCCGGAGCGATGACCCTCTTTTCCGCACAGGGAAGGTATACTCTTCCAACTCTTATCTCGATATGTATCTTTGCTGATCTCAGCATACTGTCAGCAATCGAGATGTCTATTCCGTACTGCTCGTTTCTGACTTTATGTATGTGCATTCGCGTGTTGTAGAGGGGAGCAAGCATGGCCGTGCATCTGTCCCTCAGGCCATAGATGAACTTGTCGGCAGGGGTCTTCAGCCTTTCAGTGTTTAGCGTGAAGTCAAGATCGTCAGAATATCTGTCAATTCCGTAGATCTTGCGTATTGATGTGCCTCCTTTGAAGACGAGCACACATCCCCCTTCCACAGAGTTGTATATCGCCGAGAGCAGTACGTCCTGGAGGTGGTCTTTTACCACATACTCTTCATCCATAATGCACACGCCATTTCTTGTCATACCTGGTAAGTCCCTTTGCCAGATAAACAGGCCCTGCAGACCTGTGCCCTAGCAGATCGTCCCTGGCTGTACCGCAGTAGAATTCAAGGAAGAAGCCAAGCTTGTTAATCAGTGCCTTTTTATTAAACCTCTGCGCATAGCCTACCATCTTATCAATATTGACCAGTCCTTCTCTGACACCACGCAAAAGCGCCTCGTCAAGGTATGCATAGTCTCCATAATACAGGCTGTCGAGCAGCGCCTTTTCAGGCTCTGCTATGAACGCATTACCGCGCCTTACATAGCCGAATATCAGATTCCTCTTGAACGTCGTGAACTCTATCTTGTAACCTTTAATCTTGACTGCCCTGTGCCTTTTTGGCGATATTACAGATATTGCAATGGGCATTTGCGTGGTGATATCATAATACCTTAGTGCAGCGAGCATGCTGACATAGGAGAACGGCACGATGTTTGAGGATATCTCGTATATGTTCGCTTGCTCCGTGTAGAATACCCCCCTTTCAGCCTTCATTATGCCGGGCAGCCTCCCCACTATCTTTCTCGTATAGACTATTGATTTGTCGATTATTCTTGAAAGGTCGTTGGTGGTGAATACGGTTATGTGGTTCTGCTGGAGATATTGCAGGATCTCGATGGCTCTCATAATATCCATTATGCACATCAGATATTTAAGTCTTTGTTTTGTGTAACACAGATACCACTTTTATGGTAGTTATGTTACATATCTCTGCAATAGATTAGTGAAATACAAAATAAGGTACAATATTCACGAGTATTGCTCAGTAGGTCGGGTGCTCCTCCCCTATGCCCTCAGAGTAATTCAGATAGAGCGCGGCAACGAAGAGAAACGAGGAGAGACGGTTCACGTATGCTATGACGCGCTTGTCGTGCTCGTACTTCTCGCTCACAGAGACGATCCTCCTCTCGGCGCGCCTTGCAAGCGAGCGCGCGAAGTGGAGGTGGACAGCGCCGTCGCATCCGCCGGGAATGACGAACTGCTTGAGAGGCGGAAGCTGAGAGCTTAGTTTCCCGATGTTCTCCTCGAGCCTCACTATGGCCGTATCGTCTATTATCGCCTTGTCGATCTTCTTCCCATCACCTGAGGCGAGGTTCGCGCCTATTATGAATAGTTCGTTCTGTATATGCTTGAGCATGGCCCTGAGCTGGTCGTTGCGGATGTGGAAGATCGCAATGCCTATGTAACTGTTCAGCTCGTCTATGTTTCCTATGGCCTCGATGAGCACGTCTCCCTTCGAGACACGGTAGTTAGCAAGCAGGCCCGTATCTCCCTTGTCCCCGGTGCCGGTGTAGTACTTTCCAGCCATAAGATCAGCGCTATATTTAACGATTAGAAGGCTTTTATACCTAACCAGTCAGATTATTATCCACCGGGCCTGTAGTCGAATGGTAAGACGTCGCCTTCACACGGCGAAGATCAGGAGTCCGATTCTCCTCGGGCCCATGAAAGGAATTACGACGACAAGTGCGGTGTTCAATTACACCGCCTAGCTAGCAAAGCAGGGTTCCGGATTTCAAGAAAATCCGAACTCAATAGCCTAAAAGCGGAGCTAGAATTGGTTTTACCTAAGCTGTCAAAGAACCAAGTAGAAACGCTTCGCTCGATAATACATCAACACTACGTAAAACGCTTCAAGAGAAGCCGTATCCCGAAATACGGTAACTTAGATAAGGGTTTTACGGAGCAAGAGATAACCGTATTCTTCAAGGCGGTAGATAATCCTAAGTTCAACCTGTTATTCTCTTATCAAGCGCAACTCGGCCTTCGCATGGGCGAGGCAGTAAGCGTGAACGTCAAAGAGATAAACTTTGACACAAGGGAGCTTACGCTGAAGACTGAGAAGGCACAAACACTAGACACTTTGTTGATACCTGCTACGTTATTCAAGCGTACCTTAGAGTTCATAGGTAGGCATACCAAAGAGGTAGAAGAATCTGGCGGATATGTGTTCTTCAAGGAGTGGCACAGCCACAGCAAGCTAAAGCACATAGACTCAAATTACGCTAGGAACAGGTTCATACGCTACCTCAATAAGGCAGGCCTAGACCAGTTTTATGGAATAAGCGATGAGTCTAGGCCAGATAGAGCCGTAAGGAACCTGCACCGGCTTACTACGCATAGTCTTAGACACTATGCCATAACCGCCTTTGCAAAGCAAACCAATGGGAATGTGGTGCTAGCCAGCCGGTTTGCAAGACACGCCGATCCGGCTACTACCATGACCTACATCAGCACAAGGAGGCAAGCTACTACGGAAAGGAGATACTCGGCCTCAACAGGTTCGAGTGCGTCTACATGCGCAACGCGGCGCAGGGCGAGATGCTCCTCTTCGACAGGGGAGCCTCGCAGGATGGAAGATGGTATTCGGAGTACGTAAAGGTAGAGCCGCTTGACAGGCAGGAGACCACCGCCCTCTCCGGAATGTCGGAACCGTATGCCCCGGCAAGGATAGACGAGCCGGAGATGCCTATAGAGGAGCATGATAGGGCCATAGAAGAGGGAAGGGATGAGTCAGTCAGGGAGGCAGCCTCTGTGCTGCAAAAGGCCGGCAAAGAGAGGAAAGGCCGGCTGATCCTTCCGACGGACATGCCAACTCCCCCGCAGTACGCCGGACTCCTCGCGATATACAACAACCCGAACTCCGGCCTCAAGGAACTCGTCACCTTCATAACCAGCAGGGGCTGGTTCACGAGCCCTAGCACTCTCTACGGCTCGAAGGGGAATCCGGGAATCTTCCAGGAGCTCATTAGCAAGAGTCTCGCAACAGAGTCGAAGGATGGCTATGCCCTGACCGAGGAAGGACTGAGGTGGGTAGACCCAGACAGGATCATGGAGAGCCAGTCGGACAAGGCCGGATCGGAGGACCACAAGCGCCTGATGAGGAAGACGATAAAGATGCTGCAGGACCGACTGCAACTGGCAATCGTAGGAAGGGAGAAGCACTCCTTCGACATACTCGCGCTGCCGGTAAACGAGAAGAGGAGAGGAGTATGGGATGCGAAGACGGCCAAGGGTTACGAGTGCCAGACCTCGGCTCGCGAAGATTCAGTAAAGGAGAACATCGGCAAGGCCGAGCGGTGGGGCGTACCGATGGTCTGGGTTGCAGAAGATAATGAAGTCATTGACAGAATAAGGCACATCTGCAGGGGCGGTGAGTGTATGCTTGTTGGAGATTGAAATAAGGGGCTTCGCCCCTTATGAACCCCTTGCAGCTCGGGCGTCCCTCCGCAAACCCTAAAGGGTGCGGATTCGGACGCCCTCGCACGCAACGCCACTACATCGCAAGGGTCTTCTGCCTGTGGTCCTGCGCCCTGACGTAATGGCGTACTGTCTCCAAGTCCACATCCCCGACGCTCCTGTAGAACTTCCCAGGACTCCAGAAACTTCCTCTCGGATATCGCAGCCGGAATTTGGGTTCGAGTCTGAAGAGTTCATACGAACTCCTGCCCTTTAATTGGTGAAGGAGTTCGCTGATCGAGATGGACGGCCTTGTTGCGATTACAAGGTGGACGTGGTCATCCTCTATCCCCATCTCGATGATCCTGCACCTTAGTTTCGTTGACTCCTCTTCCAGGATCTTCGCCAGAAAGTCCTTAAACCTTTCCTGCCTCA
>JAJYXH010000029.1 GCA_021791075.1 Microcaldota archaeon | reverse complement strand
GAGAGGCGAAGTCGGTATTGAAGCAGAAGAGCATACTTTACAAGAACGTAAAGAATGTCGGTGACGTCGTCCTCGTATCTGCGCCCACGCCAACCTCTCAGGAAGCGTCAAAGGAGGAAGCGGACGATCTCTCGAGATAAAGATTAAAATGGTGCCAACTCATTTGGCACTTTTATTTCTCTATTCCTTTTGTTTTTTTTATTATTCACTAGTCTTACTTGAGGATCTTGGGAAGCTTGATCCCGCGTTGGTTGAAGTACGAGCCCTTGTACGCGTTCGTTACCGTGTTGAGCGTCGCAGCGAATATTATGTGCGCAAACCTTATTCCGGGCGTGAGGGCCATCGAGTAGGGCGCGTTGTTTATGACCTCAAGCGTAATGGTTCCCGCGAATCCGGCATCTATTATCGTAGGAGGCATGGTGAGTCCGTGGCGCGCCCACGTGCTTCTCAGCTCAACGAAACCCATCACGTCGTCGGGAAGCTTCAGGTACTCCTTTGTCGATAGGAGAACCTGCTCGCCGGAGCGGATTATGAGCTTGCCGTTGCCCTTTCTTAGGACGTACTCGTTCTTCACGTGCTCTGCATTGGTTGGATCGAATATCATGCTCTTCGGGAACTTGGGGTTCCTCGTGGCGATCTCGTTGTCGAGCCTGAGGTCGAGACCGTTCTCCCTTATTGAATCCTTCTGGAACGGCTTAACAACAAGCCTCTTTGCACGTATCGCGTTATCTAGATCGTAGTCTGAGAGTATCACAAAATCACACTCTAAGTATGAGGCATGGGATTATTTATAGCTGTTTCGATGGCTTCCCCATCTTTTCAAGGAACGCCGACATTATGGCGTCTTGAACCTGTTCTATGCCCTTAGTGGCGTCTATCTTTACCCACTTTGCTCCCGAGTACTTCTCCTCGTAAAGCTTGTCGTACATCCTCATGACCCTGCCAAGATAGGCCCTGTCGGCCTCGTGCCTGTCCGCACCCCCTTCAAGCGACTTCTGCTTTATCTTCCTCTCCTGGGAGACCTCTACCGGTACATGAAGGTAGAAGACTATGGACGGGGGAGTTAGCCCTACGATGTTCTCTATCGCCTTTGCCTTCTCGAAATCGAAGCCTCCTGCAGATTGGTAGGCAACCGTGGCAGTAAAGTACCTGTCCATTATGACGATGTTTCCTTTCTTTACTTCATCATCGACCGTAACCTTGTCCTTTATCATGTCGGCAACGAACATCAGGAAGAACTCGTAGACGTTTAGGGTTATCTTCTTTGTCAGATGCTCCTTTATGATCTTGCCGTAGCGCGACTCGTAGTCTGGATAGGAGTGCAGCGAGACACTATATCCCATCTTCTTGAGCTTTTTCTGGAGGAGAAGTGACTGGGTGTTCTTTCCCGCACCGTCAAGTCCGTCGATGCATATTATCATGCCGGCCATCAAATCCCCGCAAACAACAAACAGCAGATAGATTTATGATGGAGAATTAATAAAGTATGTCATTAGATTAGTAAGCAGCGCTCCTATCGTCTAGTCCGGCCAAGGACGCGGGGCTTTCAACCCCGCAACCCGGGTTCAAATCCCGGTGGGAGCAAACTGCTTTTGGGGTTATATATAGAAGCCTCAAATGTCCCCCTTCTCTAACATAGTTTTAGCATAGAGTCTCCTTTCTCTTTCATGTGTGTCGCCAAATAACACACATCGGCAGAAGGTTTTAAGACCTTCTGCCGTTATAAGAATAGAAGAATTCTACAGAGCCTTAGATTCTCTAAAATTGTATATCAATTATCTACTTTTTGATAGCATAATAATTATGATTACTATCAATACGATACAATTTGAATCCTAAATCTTTTATAAGATTATATGCTAAACTGCTATTATCTTCAAATACTATTAACTTTGCATTTCTAAAAACATTCCTTCCTCCATTTATTACCTGTGCTTCATAACCTTCTACATCTATTTTTATATAATCAGGACAGTCTTTATTATTGAAATATTCATCAAGAGTTGTAGCTTGTACTATTTGTTTATGCCATTTAGTGTTTCTTCCATTTTTTACAATTGAATGCCCGCCTTTATTAAATGGTTGTATTTCTAATTCTAATTCTTGCATTTTATCTGAAAGAGCAAGATTTTCAGCAATTATTTTATTTTCAGGAATCTTACCATTTATACTATTTAAATGTATATTTTTCTCCAATATTCTATAATTATCCTTTTCTGGTTCAAATGCATAAACTTTCTTACAAATTTGACCTGATAATAGTGTATAATATCCTATATTTGCACCAATATCAAGCATAATTGAATCTTTCTTTAATGAATTATTTAGAAGTTTGGTAATTTTAGGTTCATATGTTCTATTCTTTATTAGATTAAGTGAATCCATATTATCCGTATACATGTAAAAAGAATTGTTTATTAATATAGGATTTCTGTTTTTTAGTGGTACTGTAAACTTTTTAAATAATTGTGTACATAAATCCTTCATCATAAAAATCACTTACCATGCTCTATTCTGAACCCATAGTCGACTCTCTTGCCAGAGATATTCTCTTCTTTTGATACCTCGTTGGAATATTCTGTATTCCAGCCCAGTATCTTGAATAAAGGCAGTATAAAGTCGTTTTTCGTAGCCTCTTCGTTGTACCTTTTGCTCTTCTCACGATTATACTTATCGATAAGCTTTGTTATTTCAGCTTTCATTTGCTCTTTATCCATAAACAACACTACTTGATTTTACCCATAACCTTGCCATAAACCTTAATCTTCTTGCCCTCTCTTACGTGCTTCTGCATATACCACAGCGTTGACTTATTTGTGCCTAATCTCTTGCGGTCTTCCGGCGTTAGGCTAAGCGCCTTACTGCTCCCAGATCATGACTTCAAGAATATTAGCATGTAGTGCGTGCCGATGTCCACGCTTTTGACTTCTTTCAGTGCGTGCGTCTCAAGCCTCGACTTTACCTCTTGCTCGGAAAGCCTTATGCTAAGCGGAGGGCCGAATTCTGTTGGCTCATTTTTCCAATCGATGTCTATGAACCTACCCCCGCGCTTGAGCACGCGGTTTATCTCCTTCTCGTAGCCCTTTGGCAGGTCGTGGAATGAGTTCGCCGCAAACACAAGGTCGATACTAGACGCTGCGAATGGCATCCTCGTCTCCTCGATCTTCACTATCTCTATGTTTTTCAGTCCGGCAAGGTTCTTTTTCATCGCCTCTATAGCGTCTTCGGAAACGTCGATGCTGTAAAGCTTGCCTACATACTTGCTAAGCGGCTTTGAAAAAGTTCCGCCGCCTGCGCCAAGATCAACTGCCACTTCTGCCTCAAAATACTCCCGGTTCTCCTCGATCGTCTTTGTAAACTGTTCTCCAGCCTCGCGATAATAGTTGAAGCCGTGAAAATGCTGGTTTCCTTTCATATTGCCACCAAAATTCAATATTCTATTCTGCTATTCTAATACTTTAACCCTCTCTAAAGACTTTTTGATACCCTGCCATACTAAATGCTTGGCAAGGAAAACCGCATAGGAAAACATCAAGCTTTGGAAGCGTATCTGTTGAATTGTCGTTTTCCTATTTTTATCCTCTAAATATTGAAGCCTTTACGATGTTTAATTGCGCATTATGAAACCGTTTATCCTTTTCTGTCCAAAGTTTTTGAGATCTTCATTACCTTTCTGAGCTCCGCAATCCTCACTTTTGCAGGACCCCTTATTGGAAAGCGGCATAGGTATACCTTTGAGTTGAAAAGATCCTCCTTTGGGCCATAGCCTGCGTTTTTCGATCCTGAAAAAGTTTCGTATGTCACCTTTCCGACAAAACATACAACTCTTGGCTTGTAAGCTTTTATCGCGCGAAGCACCCTCTTGGCCCCAAAAGCGCCTTCTCCTTTCTTTAGCTCGGAAACATCTATTGTAGGTCTATCTACCAAGTTTATGAAATTCAGCTTGTATTTTTGCATGAATTTTTTCTCGTATATTTTCCTGAGCTCTGTGTCGTCCTTGAGGATGGATATAGTCTCGTCTATAATGCCTGCCCTGCTCAGGAGATACCAGAACATCTTGTTGTTCGAGAAAGGCACATGCCTTTTGTAAGAGCCATGGTGCGGATTTATGCCTACAAACATTATGAGGGCATTCTTGGAAAGCTTGTAGCGTATACCTTTGTACATAATGCAAACCGCTTTTGTTATTTGGGATATGTAATTTTGGTTCCCTTCGCTTGGGCAAACCATGTAAGCTTGTGCTGTTTGGAAGCGGTGATCCCTGAGATGTGGTATACCTTTCTGCCTCTGACGGTAAGCGCATCGGAAATGAGCGACCTGTGGCACCTGAATGGGTTGCCTTCGGCGCACATCAGGGCTATTGTATCTTTCTTGCTCATCCGTATAAGCCTTAGCACAGCGCTTGCAAACCTCCTTGTTTGCATATAATCAGCAAACCCCCTGAAGCTTTCGTTCCTCCAGCCGTTGTTTACCGATTCTTTTGAAGGCTTTCTAAGGCCGCCGAGCTCCTTGAGATGGATATATTTTATGTCGTTCTTTTTTAGCGCTTTTGCAAGGGCGTCTTTGTTGAAATCAGGCTGGTGCCTTGATCGTGGTATGCTGCGCACATCAGCAAGCATGCTCACAGAATGCGCCTTTAGCAACTCTATGAACTTTGATACGCTCAGATTTGAATAACCTATTGCATATATGGGATTTGCGCTTCTTGGCATATTACTGCGTTTAAAAGTAAATATTAATACCTACTTTTGTCAATTATATATCTAAGTGGTAAAAATGGCCGAATACGACAAGGAGTTTCTTGACTACATGAAAAGCAAATACCACATGACCCTAGAAAACGCTACCAGGGGCAGCGAAAAGGAGATAATAACATTTGCAGTCGCATGGGACGTCTGGAAAGAAGCAAAGCGCACATACTCTCAAAAAAGGGCATAGCAGGCTCGGCATAGATAACTAAGTGCCTGCCCCTGTAATGTCGACTGAATTATGTATAAAATGCTAAAGAAAAAAGCGTGTGAAGATGCGCACGGCGGGGAGGGGGAGCGGCTACTGACTGCAGCGGTTGCTGGAATTATCCTCTCGGTGCTGGTAATGCCCCTCGAGTACTTCAAGGTCGATGCGATTTGTGGGACAGGAATCTATGCTATAATATTCGCCTCTTCTGCGAGCGGCATATTCATAACGTTCATCATGCCACGTTCCGGGGCAGCAAAAGCTGGCAAGTTCATTAAAAGTCATATCGGTCATCGCTATAATAATTGCGATGCAATGACGCTGGGTTGCTGCCTGTGGGTCTACTAATTTTGTTGCTGCCAGCACCTTCTTTAAATCTTCTTGCATTTGGATTGTGGTAGATGAATTTCCCGTCTTATACTTTGTCGCCCGCATCGTCAATTCAGACGAAGAAAGATATAATAGGCTTTTTAGCGCATTACCTTTGGAGGTCCGATGGTAGGCAGCATTCTCAAATTCTCAGAGCAAGATCCGGGTATTGAGGTCGAGAGCTTCAGCGATGAGGAAGCTGCAGACCTCGACAAGGTGGTCACGAATGTCGGGAGCAGCATATATGCATGGAAGATAAATGATGACTTGACACCTGAACAGTCCGGAGCCCTGCTCTCAAGATACAGCAGGACCACATTCACTGGTAAGAGGCTCTATCTTAAGGAATTCCTGCCGAACAGGGAGAGGGGTAGGGAGTTCTTCGAGTCGTGGCTCGTGGATTACGGTGACGACTCAATACAGGAGATGGCCGGAGGCCTGCCGCTGTCTTGCGAGTTCGTTTCGAACCTTGCCGCTAAGGACATTGAAGATGCGAGGCTCGGCTCTTACATAGAAAAATCCACGCGCTACGTCTTCTTCGACAAGAAGTTGCCTAACGGAGAGTTCATGTTCTACAAGGATCCGAACATACTCGGATCGAGGTTTGGTGACAGGTATCTTGACCTCATGCACGGGCTATTCAACTCCTATGTCAGCTTCACGGACAAGATGGCAAAGCACATAGAACAGAACAACCCCTACGAGAATCAGAAGTTCAGGATAGGGGATGCCGCGGTGACGCCTTCGGAGCTTGACAGCGCTGCGGAGGAAAAATACGGGGTAACAGAGAAGGACCTGAGGAAGTCATACGACAATGCGATAAAGGCAAATGCGCTTGACTTCATGCGCGACTACCTGCCTATGGCAACGCTTACCCACATAGGAATGAGCATGAATGCGAGGTCCTACGAGAACCTGATAATGAAGATGGGGTCTTCGCCACTTGCGGAATCGAGGTGGATAAGCAGGATGGTACACTCGGAGATCTCGAAGACCGTCCCTTCGCTGCTCAAGAGAGTCAATGACAAGCACGGGGATGAGCAGAGGAGATTCTTTTCCGAGAAGAATGCGTCGGCTCTCGCGATGGTTGAGGGAATAGAGAGGGTCAAGGAGGACTATGCGGCAGATTCCGGGGTGGAGCTTGCATATTATACTGGAAAGGGATTGAATAATCCGGATCTTGAAGCGCAGCTCGTTCTTGCTTCGATGATACTCTACAAATTCGGCAAGGGCTACTCGATGTCAGAGGCAAGGAGAGTTGCCAAGGGCCTTGGAGAGCAGATGAGGAAGAGACTGATAAACGCTTATGTGGGTAAGAGAACCAACAGGAGGCACAAGCCTGGAAGGGCCTTCGAGAACATCGAGTACCTTCTAGACTTTACAGGGAGAATAGGGATATACAGGGACATACAGCGCCATAGGATAGGGACGCAGGAGAGGCAGAACTTCACCGTCAGGTTGGGATACAACACTCGCAGGGAGTTCGTAGAGATAGGGATAGACGACGACTACAGGAGCAAGATGGCCGAAGTTGTAGACCTTTACAAGAATATAGAGGAGACGATGCCATATCAGGCACAGTATGTAGTGACATTCGGATTCAACATAAGATGGTACTACAGATTCAATGCAAGGCAGCTCTTCCACTTTGCTGAGCTAAGGACCACTCCCGGAGGCCATCCGGACTACAGGAGGCTCGTACAGGATGCGTACGCGAAGATAAAGGCAGTGCATCCGACAGTTGCTGAGCAGATGATGTTCATAAACCTTGACGACAAGAAGCTCGGCAGGCTGGACTCCGAGATAAGGATTGCGCAGAAGAAGAGGGCCATTGGTGTGGTGTAGCCTTTTACTATCCCGCGCGTGCTTCCGAAGCTGTACACAAGTCTGGGGAGATCGTCCCTTAGAAGAATATCAGTAGAATTAGGTTTCCCACCAGCAGCGATACGACAACGCCGATGAAGGTGAAGAGCGCCATGGGTATCGCGTTCTTGTAGACCGGGAGCTGCCTCTTCACTTTGCTTATGTCGTTCATCAGCGGCTTCGTGACGAGCCTTCCGAAGTTCCTCGACCTCGACTTGAAGTACTCTATCTCCTTCTTGTGCATCCTATTGGTTGCTATCATGTCGCCCTCCTCGAGCTTCGATGGATAGACCATCAGCATCATTCCCTCGTATATGTACTTCTCGTAAATCAGTATTATCACCGAGGGTATTGCGGCTCCGAAGAGCAGCAGGATCCCGACAATGTTGTAATTTATCTCGTATGTGGTGAAGATTATTAGCGCTGCATACATTATGAAGATCAGGCATCCGGCCACTAACCTCTCCGGGTCTACCTTGATCTTCTTGTGGCCGAGCTTCCTCTTTCCCTTGAGTATGTAGTAGACCGGGGTGACAAGCACCGTCGTGTATCCCGCAGTTATGAACACGGAAAGTATGAACGGCAGATTGAACTGGATGCCCCGTATGAGCAACGGGATTATCTGGGTCGGCATCACTAGGCTTATGAAGACGAACTCGAAGACGTCGCCTCCGCCAAGGAGGCCCATCCTGTAGGTGATGTATCCTATTGCCGCTATTACTGCGGCAAGGGCAAGGCTGTAGAGCATCGTAGGGTAGGGATATGTCAGCGTTAGCAGAAGACCCGCAACCACCGTCGAATATGCAAAGTAGTTGGGCAGGTTTCTGTTGTTGAACAGGTCAAACATCGCGTACGCAAATGTGACGACAAGCAGCACGGCGATCCTGAAAATTTCTATGAACAGAGTATCCCTTACGCATATTTGAATGCGGTTGCTAATAAATCTTGCGAATTTATTTCCATGCCTGTTTGTTGTGCGAAGTTTGTACACAAGGTTTAAATATCTAACTACTCCTAGAATGATTGAGAGAAGAAAGGTCGTAAAGATGAACTACCAGACGTATAATCTGAATATGTGGGCAGGAATGCCAACATTGGTAGTATCACCAGTATTTACGACCATAGGCATATGCGAGAAGCATGTGTCCACTGCATAAAGTTCCTTCTGATTTTCTCTCTGGGTGGTGCTTTATGCAAGTGGTTAAATACAAATATAACAATGGGTCTGAGGATCGCCATGTCACTGACAAGGAGGTCATGGTGCTCTCTGAGATCGGACTGGACCAGATACCTACGGCTACGGAGTTCGTGGAGTACACGTCCGAGAAGTATGGCATCTCTCAGAGCGGCGTATGGTATACGCTGCACAGGCTCAAGGAGAAGGGAATGCTGGATTTCACTGAGAAGGGTGAGGAGTATCGGCCATTAGAGCTGACAGAGGGTGGGAAAGATGTACTGAGAGGCGGGTTTGGAGACAGGGGCAGCGGGAGCGATAATCGCCACGCTGCCAGGAGGCTAGTGCAGATAAGCGCAGTGTAGAATCGGGCTGGTGGGGGACTGCGCTTTCCTAGCCTTTTATATTCCCTATCTGAGAGTATAACCCATGGGATGTGTGTTCTGCGGGATTGCCTCGGGGAAGAGCGCCGCATACGTGGTGCACGAGGATGAGGAGGTCATCGCCTTTCTCGACTCGAATCCGGTTAGCAGGGGCCACACGCTGATAATTTCCAGGAAGCATTACGACAACATACTCGACATACCTGAGGAGATGGTGATGAAGATTGCTGCGAGGGCGAGGGAGCTCGCCTCGCTCTACAGGTCGAGGCTAGGCGCCGATGGATTCAACACGATGCAGTCCAGCGGCAAGGAGGCCGGACAGAGCGTCATGCATTACCATATGCACCTGGTCCCGAGATACAAGGACGACGGCTTAAGCCTCTGGTTGCACAGGAACGCCGACAAGGGGATAGACATACAGGAGGCGTTCGACAGGATAAGGGGCCGTTAGCTATCTCTTCTTGCCGATCTTTTCTAGTACTCCCTTCAGGTCAGACTCGAGCTCTCCTACGCTAGACGTGTTCGATATTACGTAATCGGCGCTCTTTATGAGCACCATGACCCCGTGCTTCTCCTCCTTCTTGTCCGACATGAACCCGCGCCTCTCCCTCGTCTCCAGCCACCTGAAGTCCTCGATGGTCTTCGGGTCCTCGGGCTTTGAGCGAACCTTGAGCCTGTTGAACCTGGTCTTGAACGGGGAGACTATCGCAATAACCTTCATCTCCTTTATCCTCCTCTTGAGGTAGTCCATCTCGTAGGTGCTCCTTACGCCCATTATCACGATGTTGCTCATGGACTTCTTGATCAGCTTCACCGCGCGCTTTGCGTAGATATCCTTTCCTTCCTTCTTCCTTACCCAGAGGGTGAACTCCCTCGTCGCCTTGGGGTCGTCCCTCGGTATCTTGTACTCCCTGAGAAGGCCTCTCCAGATGTCCCCCAGCTCTATGACCTGGAAGCCCTCCTCCTTGAGCAGCTGCGCTGCCGTGCTCTTCCCCGAGCCCGGGAGGCCTACTACGACTATTATCATACAAGCACCAACTCAATGTATCCTGCTTCCTGCCTCGGCATCCCTGTCTATCGTTACAAGGGAGATCCTCTCTGCATCCTCTCCTGCCGCAAGCAGCATGCCCTGCGACTCTATCCCTGCGATTGTCTTAGGGTCGAGGTTGACTATGCAGACAACCTTCTTATTTGTTAGCTCCTCCTTGGAGTAGCTCGCCTTTATCCCGGCCACTATGGTCCTCGTTCCTATCTCTGCGCCGAAGTTGACGGTGAGCTTGTACATCGGCTTCCTCGCGCCATCGTGATCCTCGACAAGGGTTATCTCCCCTACCCGGAGATCCAGCTTGGCAAAGTCTTCGAACAGGACCATAAAGACACCGCTTATTAAATTTCCTCGGCACATATATAATCATGCGCGTCTTTGCGGCAATAGAGATCCCTGAGGACATAAAGGCCCGGATACTCGAGTTTGAGGAAGAGATAAAGCCTGAGGGCGTTACCCTGGTCAGGGGAGATGCGGTGCACATAACTCTGCAGTTCTTCGGCGAGATAGACGAGCACAAGGTGGAGCAGATAAAGTCCGTGGCGGATGGGATAAAGACCGGCAGGTTCGAGGTCTCGCTCGAGGGAGTCTCATACTTCACACCCAAGATAATGAGGGTAATCTACATACCTGTCCTATCGGGGGCTGAGAAGGTCAGCGCGATACACAGGGCGCTTGCCGAGGGAACGGGAATGGTTGAGGACGAGAAGTTCGTACCGCACGCAACAGTCGCAAGGGTGAAGAGGAGGCCGGGAGCGGGTTTGATGGACGCGATCGGGAGATACTCCTCGGTCAGATTCGGGTCCTTTGATGCCGACTCGATAGTGATGAAGAAGAGCACGCTCAAGGAGAACGGTCCGGTTTACGAGGAGCTATACAAAAGTGAGCTCTGACCTCCTCTTAGCAAAGTCGTCTGCAGTCTCTTTGTTTATCCGCTCTGCAGGCCCGTATATCCTGTTCTGCAGCAGAAGGTCATAGCTGGATCCGGTCTTCAGGTCTATCGCTATGTTCCTGATCTCGTTTCCGAATAGGTCTACCTCGACGAGTGCCCCGCCGACAGCCTTCTCTATGTCGCTTACCGCGGCGCCGAGTTCCGTGATCCCGTTCTGGAGGCCTATCAGCCTTACTTCCATGTTCTTGAACCCGCCCTTCTTGACCTTTTGGGATATCGCGCTGACGTTATGCCTCATGAGAAGCATCGATGGCCTCATGATGAGAGATGATGAGGTATTTACATCGTATATTGAGACGAGGAGGTCCCTGGTGATGTTCTTTGCGAGCACGTACCTTTTTTCCGGGGAGTACCCCTGGAGGATTGCTCTTCCCGTCTCGACGTCGCGGCTCCTGTCCTCGACCATTGCGAGGGACGTGTGCCACCTGTTTCCCGTCTTGAGCTGAAGCCTTGCGGACCCGAATGCGGGCTTTACGGCCTCTCTCTCGTACGACTTCCAGAGATTGTTCATTATATTACCCTTATTCTTGGACTGCCGATCTCCTCAAAGTCGTGATCTCGGGTCAGTAGCACTTCGCCGTTGCTTATGCTTGTTGCCGCTATGAGGATATCTATCTCGTTTATCAGCCTTCCACGGCCTTCCAGATCCTTGTAGATCTTTATTGCCTCATTGAGAGCATTGTGGTCAAACTCGCATTCGCCGAATGTGCCAATGACCCTGTCTATTTTATCTTTGTTCCTCTCATCCTGTCCCCTTCTTACTTCGTATTCTGTGAAGAGCGTTATGCCGATTCTCTGGTCTGAAAACTGACGCAGGGACTTAAGTACGCTTTCATCCCCTTCTATGAGATCTAGGACAACGCTTGTATCAAGAACTACCATGCGGACCCCTTGAGGTAAATTCCCTGGCTTTAAAGTTCCTTCTAAACTCCTTTGATGCCTTTCTCAGCTTCTCTACGTCTTTCCTGTCCATTATTCCGGCTAATTTTGCGACCTCCTTTAGTGTTCCGCGCTTCTTAATTTTCTCTTCAAGCAGGCCCTTTATTGTCTCGGTAAATGATTTCCCGTCCTTTATTTCGGAGAGTTCGTCGTATACCTCCTCCGATACTGCTATTAGTTTGCTCATTGTCATCAATTAATATATTAATATATACATATATAAACCTGTGCACAAAGGCCTTCGGGATTTTGAAGGCCTTGAACTGTTTTAGGACCGAACACAGGAGATGAAAGCTTTTTATGCTTTTGTAAGTAAGTCGTATTGTGCCCAGTGGTAGAGTATGAATCCGCAACCTGGAGTAGGAACTGCTGCGACGGCAGCCCCAGAATCGCTAGGCCCTTCACCGACGCCTGCACCATCAGGAGCTGCGCAATGGAAGGCTCCGATCGGGCTCATAATAGGCATAGCGGTGGTGGTAATCCTCATAGTGCTTCTCCTGTCATTTGTGCTGGGAGGACATGGATCCTCAAGCCTGTATGCGATGCTCTCTTCTAAATCGAACCAGACGCTGCCAAAGCTGTCCCAGATAATGGGGAAGCATATATCCGAGGAGAGCCAGCTTAATGTCAGTTACTCTGGAAACGTAATCTTTAATGCTTCTGGATCTGGGTCGCTCCTCGGCAATCTTGAGGCGACGATACCTTTCAGGCTTAGTTTTGAGAAGAATGGCAACAACACCAGATCATACCTCTACGCCACAGGAGTGCCGCTGCTTGGCAATATAACTTCATACTCAATACACTTAGTAAACGGAACAGACTTTTCATGCGGCTCGGTCCAGACCAGCCTCTTCGGCAAGTCCTCTGCGGCTGCCAACATAACATGCCAGAAGGGTTCCAAGAGCACAGTGGGGAATCTGACCTCCGGAATAGACTCCGCACCCGGGGGCATCTTCTCAAACAGCACAACGCTTACGGTAATGGGGCAGAGAGAGTACAACGGCAACGGCTGCGTCATGGTGGGCATGCACGGCAGCGCGGGGCAGAATGGCACAATAACAAAATATAACATAACAATGTGCATCTCGAGCCAGTACTACGTGCCGCTGAACATCACAGGCTATCTAAATGAAAAGCAGAACCAGACCGTTTCGTTCTCGTTCTCCATGTCTGCGACCTCGATAGGTGCGCCCGTGACCGTGCAGGGGATAGCGGCGCTTCCCGGACCTGTGGAGAACAACACGTACAGCGGATTTCCACCCCACTACAACGGCACAGGCATAACGACCCTGAACTACACCTCTGGAAACTACAGCTCGGGAGGATATGCTGGCAACTTCACGTGCACGCCTGCAAGCCCCGAATTCAACTGCACGGTATCGACGAACCCGGTCTATACCGGGCCTGTGTACGGCTTTTCAGACAACAAGACCACCATAATGAACGGCACGTTCATCAGCTTCATGCTCGGACAGGACAGCGGGAGCACATGGAACAACGTGGCTGTGGCGTACGTGCCCAAGGGCACTGCGCTCAACAGCAGTGGGATTCCGGAGGTTCCCTTCAACGCCAGCGACTCGGTAAACTGGCCGCAGATGTCATCGGGCAATGGTGGCAGCGCAAGCACACTGTTCGTCAACCTGCCGGTATCTGGGGTGAGCAACGGAGAGTTCAGCGGATCCCTATGGACCAAGTACTCCCTCAACAACTCTCCGGGATGGGAGTACACGGAGGTAGCCACGG
>JAJYXH010000009.1 GCA_021791075.1 Microcaldota archaeon | reverse complement strand
CTACGAGAAAGAAATAACAAAATTTGGGAATTCTGCAAAAATAGATGCACCTAAGGCATACATCGGACAGAAGGCATACATAATTGTTATTAAACGTTAAAGAAAGGACTTATGTCCCACACCCCCCTATTCCCCGGAGGGCTTCTAAGATTACTGCGCCACAAGTGATAAAAAGTTGATATACCCAACCAGATCATGGATTCTGATTTTGATTCACAGGTCGGAAAGGGGAACGGGGAGTTCGACTGGGGCCTCTACCCAAAGGCCGAGAGCCTCCTTCTCGGAAAGGTCGATGACTTCCTTGCGCACAGCACGTTCGCAAAGGCGCTCTCGGAACGCATGATGAATCAGGCATCGACAAAGTTCTCCGACATGATAGACTACATGGTGGTCCCGGAGCAATCGGTAGACCTTGATGGGCTCAGCGGGCTGGGCTTCAGCGAGATCAAGTCAGAAATATCCGAAGGCGGTGTCAGGGTCCTGAAGCATCCAAGCTCCTACTTCTTTCCGCTCATCGTCTCTCCATCAAAGAAGTACGAGATCGGGCTGCACCCCGAGTTCATCGACCACTTCCTACAGGTCCTTGGCCTCGGCGTAGATGTCGAGGGAGAGCCGTACGCGCCTCTAAGGAAGGCTATTGTAGATGTAGAAGGAGATTACAGCGTCGTCGCATTGGAGAGAAGAGGATACAACGGATTTGTCGTCAAGGAGTCTGGCGATAGGGAGAGATACCTCGAGGTGCTCAGCTCATTCTTCTCCAGGAAGAGGCATTTCGAGAGCGACGAGGAGGGCATGAAATCCGTCGAGAATCTGGTGGCCAAGTCAACGGGCAGGCTCAGCGACGCCAGGGTCTCGGATGCATTCTTCATAACAGAGAGGCTCTACTGGGAGAGGAGGAACAGGGCAGGCCAGGTGCAGAGGGCAAGGCAGGACACAGTCGGAATAGGCTGGGGAAACCAGGATCACCATACGTACAGGAGCTCGAGGGAGCACTTTGCCAACATGATAAGGATATTCGAGAAGATGGGATACAGGTGCAGGGAGAAATACTATGCGGGAGAGGAGGCTGGCTGGGGAGCGCAGATACTGGAGCACCCGGTCTGCAACACCGTCGTCTTCACCGACGTGGATCTCCTTCCCGAGGAGACCGACGTGGACTTTCCCCACAAGGGGCTTTCACATGTAAGCAAGCTGAAGACCGTCGGGCTCTGGATAGGGCTTCACGGCGAGAGCATACTCCAGGCAGGCATGCACCACCTCGAGGCCAAGTTCGATTTCAATAAGCTCCGCGAAGAGCTCCCTAACTACGGCATAAAGGTCATGCAGCCTTTCTCGTACTTCCCGTTCCTGAAGCAGGCATTCACGGTGGGCGAGAGATGGCATGTGGAGAAGGACAGGCTGGACAGGCTCCTTGCTGACTCATCGATAACGAAGGAGCAGTACGAGACCTTCCTGAAAGAGGGCGCGATAGGGAGCCACATGGAGAATCTCGAGCGCACAGAGGGGTTCAAGGGATTCAACAAGGCATCGGTGACCAAGATAATAATGGCAACAGATCCGAGGGCGCAGCAGGCAGGTGCATAGTGGTTTTGATGAACAGGATACTGGTAACAGAGCCCGAGTACTTCGACAGGGAGGCGATCTCAGTTCTATCAAAGTCGGGCCAGGTGATAGCAAGAAGGCTTGACAGGGGGGAGCTTGCAAGAATAATCCCTAAGATCGATGCGATAGTAGTAAGGGTAGAGACTCATCTGGACTCGGAGTTGCTGCGCAAGGCAAAGAAGCTAAAGGTGATAGGATCGGCAACCACCGGGCTAAACCACATAGACATGGGGCATGCAAAGAGGCTTGGCATAAGGGTCGTTAACCTGCACGGGACCCACACGGAGTCGACCGCGGAGTTCACAATCGCGCTTCTTCTTGCACTGACAAGAAAGATACCGTGGGCATACTCCTCGCTCGACAGGGGAGAATGGAAGCGGTACAGGTTCATAGGCACCGATCTTTACGGAAAGACGTTGGGTATATTGGGGCTGGGCCGGATCGGGAAGAGGGTGGCAAGGTATGCAAAGGCCTTCGGGATGGAGGTCATCGCCTACGACCCTTATGTATCGTCAAGATCGGTAAAGATGGTAAACAGTCTCGGTGCGCTTCTGGGGCGATCTGACGTCATCACAATACATGCCATGCTCACCGAAGAGACAAGGGAGATGATAAGCGGAAAGGAATTTCGGCTCATGAAGAGAAGACCTTTCCTGATAAACACGGCAAGGGGTGACATAGTCGACCAGGATGCGCTTCTGGCAGCGCTGAGGAGCGGAAGGATCAGAGGAGCCGCTGAGGACGTCTTCCCGAACGAGCCAATTGCGGACAAGAGGGACAGGCTTCTTGCATATGCCCGCAACAATCAGAATCTTATAGTGACTCCGCATCTTGGTGCCTCAACCCGGGAAGCGGTGCACAGCGCAGGAATAGAGATAGCAAGAAAGGTCTCGGATGCGCTCAAGACCTGCCCTTCTCGTCCAGTGCCTTCCTGAACTCGTCCAGGTTCCTGAAGAGATAATCGGGCCCGATCTTCTTGAGCAGCATGTACGGGTCGACGCCGTTGCCCACGCTGCACATGTCTATCTTCGCGAATCTTGCGGTCAGTATGTCCGAGGCCATGTCGCCTACGTAGACGCTGCCGTCCTTCTTCTCGCCGAACTTCTGCACTATTACAAGAAGGCCGTGCGGGTTCGGCTTGTACTTGGTTATTGAGTCTGCGCTGAGTATGAAGTCCGCATACTTGATCACTCCGAGCATGCGCGTCTCCTTGATGAGCCGGTACTGCGTCGAGTCGCTGAATATAGCAACCTTCTTTCCCCTCGACTTCAGGTCCATGAGCAGTTCTATCGCCCCAGGCTGGAGCCTCGGCCTCGTGAAGTGCGAGTAGATATCATAGACCCTGGCGTAGATCCGGTTCACCTCCTCCTTGACCTTGAGGTTCTTGACCTTGTCCGCTTTGTAGTCATCCGCGTGCTCCCTGATGTACTTTATATCGTATCTCCTCTTGAAGAGCCTGCTCAGCTTAACTAACGATGTCGATGTGCTGAGCGTTCCGTCCCAGTCAAAAATGAACAATTTATAGTCGGCAAGTCGCTCGGAGAGCATAAGGTTATTAATATTATCAAGCAATTAAAAAGGTATGTGATGAGACAGGTGATCGCTGAGCAATTGCGATGACGATCGGTAGGCGGTCTGAACTATATCCTGTTTTTTATTGTGTGGATTGGAATGAATGGCAGTGGTCAAACCGTTATGGAAAGGTTGCATAAGAACGGCATAACAGCCACTGACATAGCAACCCAGTTCTGGTGTGAGAGGCAGATGGAACTGAACTGCCTGCACAAACCTGCACCTACCAAGGCTATGGAGAAGGGCTCGAGGATGCACGAGGCATGGCAGCTCAAGGTGCGCGTGCCGATCGCCCTGGAGCCCCGCTCCTACCCTGATTTCCTGTACAAGACCGCATACGAGAACTACATGACCTTATCCGCCCTAAGGGAGAAGGGTGTGGGCAGGGAGATCATGGTCTACGGCTCGCTCAACGGCTACAGGATAAGCGGCAAGATAGACGAGCTCAGGATGAAGGACGGCAAGGTCTCCGTTGTAGAGGACAAGACGGTGAGGCAGGGCATGACCGTCGACGAGCCGCACACGAGGCCGCACATAGTGCAGATAATGCTCTACAGGAAGCTTCTCGAGGACATAAGGAGCAGGAGCTACTCTTACGAGAACTTCGCCAACGTCTTCAGGCTCAAGGGAACGAAGCTCTCGGACGGGTTCATGAAGGACCTTGCGAGCCTCAAGCTCAAGGACGAGTACCTCGGCCTCGAGGGAATCTGGATGAAGATGTTCAACGAGATCTACGCGATGCCTGAGCTCAGCAACGAGCTTGAGATAAGGTATGTCGACAGGTACAGGAACATCAACGTCAGTGAGGTAAAGGTGATGTACGATCCGGACTCGCTTAACAAGAACCTCTCATACGCGATGCAGTACTGGCGAGGCGAGAGGGAGTCCGCACCTGTAATAGAGTCGGAGAACTGGAAGTGCAAGCCATGCAAGTTCTTCGGAAAGGAGTGCAAGGTCTGGTGGACCGGTGGTTGAATGCTTGAGATAAAGGGAGAACTTAGCAAGGATGCATTGAGGGCAGAGTTCTCGAAGCACGCTGACCAGTACTACAAGGTCGCTCTCTTCGACAAGGAGGGCTTCACAAGGAAGCAGTGCAGGATATGCAAGAAGAACTTCTGGAGTGCCGGGCCGAGGGATACGTGCGAGGACTCATCCCACACCGAGTACAGCTTCTTCAAGAAGAATCCGGTTGACATAAGCTACGTCGACTTCTGGAAGAAGTTCTCCGATTTCTTCAAGAAGAACGGTCACACGGAAATAAAGAAGTATCCGGTAGTCAGCAGGTGGAGGAAGGACCTCTACTTCACGATCGCGAGCATACAGGACTTCCAGAGAATCGAGGCCGGCAAGATGGGGTTCGAGTATGCGGCCAATCCGCTCATCGTCCCGCAGATCTGCCTTAGGTTCGGCGACATAGAGAACGTCGGGGTGACCGGAAGGCACTTCACCGGATTCATGATGGCCGGGCAGCACTCATTCGACTATCCAAAGGAGGGATACTGGAAGGACCGCTGCATAGAGCTCAACTACGAGTTCATCACAGAGGTTCTCGGAGTAAAGAAGGAGGATCTCGTGTATTCGGAGGATGTCTGGGCCATGCCCGACTTCTCGGAGTTCGGGCCATCGCTCGAGAGCTTTGCAAACGGATCTGAGCTTGTCAACAGCGTCTTCACGGAGTTCGAGTTTGTCAACGGCAAGATCAGGGAGCTCGAGGGAAAGGTCGTCGACGTGGGCTGGGGCTTCGACAGGCTGCTCTGGTTCTACACCGGTTACGACAACGCCTACGAGGCGGTATTCCACAACATACTCGAGAAGGTCAGGAAGAAGACCGGCAGCGATTTCGAGACCGACGCGTTCAAGAAGTTCGCGAAGGTCGCCGGGGAGCTCGACGTTGACGTGTTGAAGAACGCGAGAGAGAGGGAGAAGGAATTACTGAAGCACGTAGGGGTCACGCTTGAGGAGTACGAGAAGAAGGTAAAGCCTGTGCAGGGCCTCTATGCGGTCTTCGACCACACCAGGACTCTCATGTTCGCCATAGCCGATGGCGCGCTTCCGTCAAACATAGGCGGAGGATACAACCTACGAATAATACTCAGGAGGGCATTCGACTTCATAGAGCGATACAAACTCGGAATAGAGCTCACTGACGTGGCTCGTCTCATCGCGGAGGACCTCAAGCCGCTCTATCCGGAACTGTTAGAGAGCCTCGACGCCAAGGAGTTCGAGACTGTGGTAAAGATAGAGAAGGAGAGATACAGCAAGAGCAAGGACAATGCCAAGCAGATAGTGGGCACGTTGATAGGCAAGGGCAAGGAGATAAACATGCAGCAGCTCAAGACGCTCTACGAGAGCAATGGTATAACCCCAGAGTTCCTGACGAGCGCTGCGGCATCGAAGGGGGTCGAGGTAAAACTACCGGAGAACGTATACGAGAACCTGATTCAGGGCGACCTTGTCAAGAAGGAGAAGCAGAAGAAGTCGGGAGTCCAGCTTCCGGAAGGATTGAAGCCGACAAAGCAGCTCTATTATGATTTCAAGACCGAGGCGAAGGCAAAGGTCCTGTTCGCAAAGGGAAGGTATCTCGTACTTGACGAGACGCCCTTCTATCCTGAAGGCGGAGGACAGGCCGCAGACAGGGGAACGATAAATGGCGTTGTGGTAGGCGATGTGCAGAAGTACGGCGATGTCATAGTTCACACGATGGAGAAGGATGTCGACTTCAAGGCCGGTTCCACCGTTGATGCGCAGGTTGACAAGGATGCAAGGAGAAGGCTCACCGCGCACCACACCGCTACTCATCTGATCAGTGCGGCATCGAGAAAGCTCCTCGGAAGGCACGCGTGGCAGGAGGGGACGAGGAAGGAGCCCGAGAAGGCCCACATAGACATTGCCCACTATGACAAGCTGAGCGAGGATGAGCTCAGGGGCATCGAGGCGGTTGCAAACGGATGGATATTCAACGGCATAAAGGTAGAGGCAAACTACGTTCCACGGGGAGAGGCCGAAGGAAAGTACGGATTCGAGATATACCAGGGGCACGGAATCCCTACGAAGACCATGAGGATAGTCACGATAAAGGACAAGAGCGGCAAGGTGCTCGATGCACAGGCATGCGGGGGTCTCCATGCGATAAATCAGGAGAGCATACTCGGCATTGTCAAGATCATAAACTCATACAGGTCTCACGACGGGATAGTCAGGATAGAGTTCGTTGCCGGGCCATCGGCGCTCGACTACTTCAACAGGGAGGACGCCGAGCTCCATGAAGACTCACGCCTGCTCAATGCGGAGCTCTTCAAGGTACACGACAAGATAGCAGAGGTAAAGAACGAGCAGCAGGCCAATTATGACAGGATAAAGGTGTATGTCAACCTTCTCGCAAAGGAGACTGCAAACTCGCTAAAGGGTGTCAAGATGATCGATCGCGAGGTGGACTTTACCAAGGACGTTATGAGGAAGATAGCAGATCAGCTCGTAAGCGAGGATAGCGGAAGGGTCGTCATCCTGAGGAACAAGCAGAACGAGATAATATGCATAGCCGGGGAGGAGTCTGGGAAGAGCGCAATAGACTACATCAAGGAGAAGATCAAGGGAAGGGAGTTCACCGGAGGAGGAAGCAGGAAGTATGCCGAAGGAAGGCTGAAATAACGGTATTCCGATGTCAAATCCATTTTACGACATAATAATCTATCCGATAATATACATATGGCCGGCATACGTAGCCAATGGCGCGCCGGTGATATTCGGAAGGTACAGGCAGATACCATTGGACATGGGGAAGAAGATTGGCGGAAAGCCGATATTCGGCAGTCACAAGACCGTCATCGGACTCATCTCTGGACTTGCCTCAGGATTCCTGATGGCCGGAATAGAATCGCTCTTCATACCTTACATGCTTGCCGTTGGGATAGCACTTACAATCGGTACCCACTTCGGCGACCTTCTCGGAAGCTTCATAAAGAGAAGGATAGGCCACAAGGAGGGAGCAAGGACGTTCATCCTTGACCAGTACACATTCCTGATCTTTGCGCTTCTCTTCGCGTATCCATTCGGAAACCTTCCCGACATATACGGGATAATATTCCTTGTGATACTGACCGGAGTGCTGCATCCACTTACGAATCTCGGCGCACACAGGCTCAAGATAAAGAAGGTCCCTTGGTAAGGCGAGTTGATGAGAGGCTCTGCAAAAAAGAAGGTCACCGGCGGAAAACTCATCTCCATAAGGGTAGAGTTCAACGGCTCGATAGACAAGATCGAGATAATGGGGGACTTCTTTCTCCACCCAGAAGAGTCGATCTCATACATAGAGGAGAGCATTCTAAACACAAGGACAGATGAGCCTGAAGATGCCCTGGCTCAAAGGATAAGCAACGTTGCTGAGTCGAAGAAGATTGAGATGATAGGCGTAACACCGGAAGCGATAGCAAGCACGGTAAAGATGGCGATAAGGAATGGAATGGAGAGTAATAGAGCTTGAGTCCCACGACGCATACCTGAATATGGGCATAGACGAGGCATTACTCGAAGGAATCAGGGACGGTACATCCCCTCCTACGATCAGATTCTATACTTGGAAGCCTAGCGCCGTCTCTATAGGGAGATTCCAGAGCATGAATGACGAGGTAAACACGGAGAGATGCAAGAGCCTCGAAATAGACTGCGTAAGGAGGATAACCGGAGGAGGTGCCGTCTATCACGACCAGAAAGGCGAGATAACGTACAGCGTGATAGCACCAGAAAAGATGTTTCCAGAGGGGATAAGGGAGAGTTACAGGGAGATCTGTGGTTGGGTGATAAACGGACTTGCAACAATCGGGATAGATGCAGAGTTCGCACCTATAAACGACATACTTGTAAAAGGGAAGAAGATATCGGGAAATGCGCAGACAAGAAGAAACGGGGTACTGCTCCAGCACGGAACCATACTCTACGATCTCGACATACGCACCATGTTCGGCGTCCTGAACATAAGCAGGGAGAAGATATCCGACAAGATGATAAAGAGCGTGGAGGAGAGAGTCACCCGCGTGCTCAATTACTCCAACGTGACGCAGGAAGGCCTCTACTCTGCACTGCTAAGCGGTTTTGTAAGAGGAAAGGATTACAAGATCGGCAGGCTCACAGAGACTGAAGAGAAGAGGGCAAACGAGCTATCAGAATCAGTATACAAAAGCAAGGAATGGAATTTCAGCAGATGATCATCTGCCATTCCTTATCATGGAGCTTACGAAGAACTCTCCTGCCTTGTAAGAACTTCTCACGAACGGACCTGCGGCAACGTACTTGAACCCAAGCGAGATCCCCTCCTTCCGAAAGGACTCGAACTTTTCAGGCCTTACGTACTCCTTGACCCCGATGTGATGCTGGCTTGGCCTAAGATACTGCCCTATCGCAAGAAAGTCCACCTCCGCGTTCCTCAGGTCTGACATTGCCTGAAGTACCTCCTCGTCACTCTCCCCTATCCCCAGCATCATGGCTGATTTTGTGTAGATCCTCCTGTCAAGAGCCTTAATATCGCCAAGCACCTTCAATGACTGGTCATAATCCGCACGCCTGTCCCTGACCTGCGGACTCAGCCTCCTTACGGTCTCGATATTGTGGCCAACAACATCCGGCCTTGACTCTGCTATCTTCCTAAGGCACTCCATATCGTCTCTGAAATCCGGTATAAGCACCTCGACGAGTGTATTGGGATTCCGCCTCTTTATCTCCGCCACGCATCTTGCGAAATGGCCCGCACCCTGATCCTCAAGATCGTCCCTGCATACCGAAGTTATGACAACGTAATTCAGGCCCCACTCCTTTATCGCCATCCCGAGCTTCTCCGGTTCGGCCATGTCTACATTTATGCCCTTTGCGCTCTTAGACACCGCGCAGAACCTGCATCCCCTCGTGCAGAGATCTCCTAGAACCATAAATGTTGCTGTGCCTCCGCTCCAGCAGTCCGTTATGTTGGGGCAGTGCGCCTCGACGCACACCGTGTGGAGCCCAAGATCCCCAACCGTACGCTTTACCTTGTCATACTTTGCGGTTGAAGCAGGTTTTATAGCAAGCCATTCGGGTAGCACTGAACCACGATAAGCTAGCTCCGCCAACTTATAAAAAGGCATCAGAGCTCTTTCAGGACGTCGTATATGGTTATTATACCTATGGCCTTTCCTTTCTCAACAACGAGAACCGCATTCCAGTCCTCAAGGAGCTTCCTTATCCTTGCCACGTCGGTATCCTTTCCAACCCTGGGCACCTCTATATCCATTATATCCCCGACCTTGGTGCGGTTTATATCCTCCGGATTCTGAGTCGCTATGCCCATCAACCTTTTCTGCGACACTGCACCAACTATGTTCCTGCCTTTGTCCAGAACTGGAAGCTGTGGAAAGTCATACTCCCTGACCATCCGTATTGCCTTTGCCACAGTATCTTCCGGGCTGGCACAGATTATCTTGCTGTGCATTATCTCAGCAGCGGTCTTATGCATCAATCTTCCTTTTGTGTCTATTGCTGAGAGGCTATCAAGTGTCGTAATCACCTTGAATACAATTCCATAGCTTGGATTGAGTCTGTCTATGTCCCTCTCCAGCCTGGCTATCGTGCTCTGGCTAAGGTGAAGAAGCATTGCCAGCTTCTTCTGGCTTATGCCAAGTGCCTCCCGCCTTGCCTTTATTGCCTTAGCTACGTCGTCAAGAGACTCCATTATAACACGATTATCATTAGTAATATTACATATAGTAATTATTATAGATAGTTATAAATAGGTATCTTCCCAACTACATAACGTGGCAAGTCTGATACGTGAGTCATACTGCCTATTCGGTTGATCAAATGAGAAACATATCTATAGAGAAGATGGAGTTGAAGACTATCAGCGAACAGCACACGGAGTACGTTGAGAGAAAGGGTATCGGGCACCCGGACAGCCTTATCGACGGCATAGTCGATGAGACGAGCCATGCGCTCTGCAGGGAGTACCTGAACCAGTTCGGAACGATACTTCACCACAATGTCGACAAGGGCCTGATAATAGGGGGAGCTGCAAATGCGACATACGGGAAGGGAAAGATAACAAAGAAGATCGAAGTTATAGTCACCGGAAGGGCGATAAGCAAGGTAAAGGGAAAGACCATCGATGTAAATCAGGTGGCGGAAGACGTGGTAAGGAAATACCTGAAGGAGAACACCAGATTCCTTGACATTGAGAACGAGGTGGTCATCAAGTCAAAGATTGCAAAAGGAAGCGGAGATCTGACTCACATCTTCGCAAGGAAGTCAGAGGTTCCGTTAGCCAATGACACATCTTTCGGAATAGGGTTCGCACCATTCTCCGATACCGAGAGGCTCGTGCTCGAGACTGAAGGATACCTCAACAGCAAGGAGTACAAGGTTCAGTTCCCTGCGGTAGGAGAGGACATAAAGGTCATGGGATGCAGGAATGGGGACAAGATAACGCTGACGATTGCGATAGCATTTATCGCACAGCTTGTTCCGGACAAGGAGACGTACAGAAAATTCAAGCAAAGGGCGGTTGATGACGTGCTCAGATTTGCATCAAAGGTAACTAAGAAGCAGGTCGAGGTAGAGGTCAATACCGGAGACGATGTGGAAGGGGAGGCCCCCTACCTGACGAAGTCGGGGCTGAGCGCAGAGGCCGGTGACGACGGATCTGTCGGAAGGGGCAACAGGGTCAACGGACTCATAACGCCGTTCAGGCACATGAGCCTCGAGGCCGCCGCAGGTAAGAACCCTATAAACCATATCGGAAAGATATACAACATACTCTCTACGCAGCTTGCTTTCGATGTAGTGAAGCAGTACTCTCAGATAAAGGAGTGCGACATTGCGATACTCTCCCAGATCGGAAAGAGGATCGACCAGCCGCTCAACCTCAACATGAACATGATAGTTGAGAGTGGAGCCAACTTCGACAATATAAAGAGCAAGGCGCACTACATAGCTGACGAGTGGCTCAACAACATCGGGGATCTGACACTGGACATCTCGCTTGGGAAGTACAAGACGTTCTGATTGACAAATTGGAAGTGATGGAAGAGAAACCTCTTAGCTAAAGGGCAGTACCACACGATTTATCGATGCGAGGATGCCACAATAACTTGGCGCGGGCCAGAGTCAGGAGAAGATCTTACCTGCCTGGGCTGTATCAGAAACGGCTTTCTTTGCTCCCCGTATTGCAACCTTTGTAGCTGTCTTGAGTGTCGAGTCCCTCAAAGGGTAATCTCCCGAGAAGCAGGCATCGCAGAGATCCTTCCGTTCTATTCCTTCATGAAGTTCGGACAGCGTTATGTACCTTATCGAGTCGGCACCCATATCCTTCTCCATCCCGCTTATGCTCTTCCTGTTTGCCATGAGCTCCTCCCTTGTTGGAAAGTCTATTCCCATGTAGCACGGAAATATTACTGGTGGGGATCCTATGCGGACGTGGACCTCCGCCGCTCCGGCATTCCTGAACATGGAGATAAGCACGGTCATTGTGTCCCCGCGGACTATGGAGTCGTCTACGAGCACGACGCGCTTGCGCTCCACATCGCCAACTATCGCCAGCTTTCTCTCAACGATCGACCTCCGGTTGTCTGGGTTCGGATCTATGAATGACCGGGTATCCTCCAGCTTTACTACAGCATCCTCAATCCGTATGCCACTGGCCTCAGAGTAGCCTATTGCAAATGCCCTTCCAGAGCCAAGAATCGGGATTACCACGTCTGCGTCAACGCCGTGGTTCTCCGCAAGCAGCCTCCCTATCCTTATCCTGCTCTCCTCAACCGACACGCCGTCTATCTTCGATGCGGACCGTGCAAAATAGACATACTCAAACGAGCATGCAGCAACGTCTGCATTTTCAACCAGCATGGTCCTGGTGATGCCGTCGGCTACCCGGGTCATCTCGCCAGGACGCACATCGTACATCACCTCACCTCCGAGCTTTGTTATCGCAAGCGTCTCAGATGCTATTACTATATTGTTCCCGATCCTTCCAACGCTCAGCGGCTTGAAGCCCCTCGGATCCCTGATCGCGGTTATTCCGCCGTTTTCAGAGAGCGTCAAGAGCGAGTAGGCCCCGTCAGCCGCAGACAGGAATGAGCGCATCGTCTCTTCCATGCACATGCCGCTTGAGAGCCTGCGCTCAATGAACTCCGCTGCAAACTTCGTGTCGGTACTGCCCCTATTCACGAAATTGGTGATCGTGCCATTGAATGCCAGCGAGAATCCCGCGGCATCGAGAGGATGCGCATCATCTATGGAGGAGCTTCCCGAAGTTGAGTATCTGGTATGCGCTATTGCAGCTTTCGGAGAGAGAGGAAGCTTCGATCTGTCAAGCGCATCGGGAATTCTGCCCATCCCCTTTGTCGTTTCTATTCCATCGGGTCCGAGGAAAGATATGCCAGCAGACTCCTTGCCGCGGTGCTGCAGATGCAGTAGTGCGTCATAAGCAATAACCGGGGCATTAGGGCCCGCAACCGCAACCACTCCGCAGTGGTCCCTTATTTTAGCCATGCATCCTCACTCCACGATGTAAGATTAAGGAACTGATTCAGGTATGAGCTTTGGGATTTATAATATGTGGCATGAACGTCAAGGACCCGATTGCGATATCCAAGACACGTTCAGGCGGTGTTCGTAGGTGCTGGAACCGCCCGCACATTTAATTATTCTATCGGAAACAGAACCGACTCCCGCCAGATAGAAATAATGAGGGTCGAATGGTGCGGAAGGTCCTGCTTAACCATCAAGAGAGCGTCATCTCGATCTGAACCGTGTCAGGAACCGTTATCCTCATGACCTGCCTAAGGGCCTGCTCGCTTCCGTCTATCTCCACGAGCCACTTGTGTATCCTCATCTCCCAGTGTTCGTAGGTATGAGAACCGTCCCCGCAAGGAGTCTTCCTTGTTGAGATCTTCAGGGTCTTCGTGGGCAGAGGAATCGGCCCCTTGAGCTTTATGCCTGTCGACTTGGCGATCTCGACTATCTGTTTGGCTATAGTAACGACGTCATTCTTGTTCCTGCTGATCAGCTTTATCCTTGTCGTAGGCATTCACTCACATTAGGCCTTCTTGACATCCAGCACTACTCCTGCGGCAACGGTCTGGCCCATGTCCCTTATGGCGAACCTTCCGAGCTGCGGGAACTCCTGGAACTTCTCTATGCATATTGGCTTCGAAGGCTTTATCTTGACGATCGCCACGTCACCGTTCTTTATGAACTCCGGGCTCTTCTGGAGCGTCTGCCCTGTCTTAGGATCTTTCTTCTCCATTAGCTCTGTGAGCGTGCACGCGATCTGCATCGTGTGGATGTGGAAGACAGGAGTGTATCCGGGTGCTATCGCGGTAGGGTGGTTTATGACCACTATCTGCGCCGTGAACTCAGCCGCAACTGTAGGCGGGTTGGTTACAGGCCCGATAACGTCTCCCCTCTTGATATCCTTCTTGTCTATGTTCTTGAGGTTGAATCCTACGTTGTCTCCAGGCTCTGCCTTCTGCAGCTGCTGGTGGTGCATCTCGATGCTCTTGACCTCTGACTTTGCGCCGCTCGGCATGATCACTATCGGGTCTCCAGGCTTCATGACACCCGTCTCGACTCTTCCTACAGGAACGGTTCCGAATCCCGCGATGCTGTAGACGTCCTGGACAGGAAGCCTGAGAGGCTTTTCTACCGGCTTTGTAGGAACGCTTAG
>JAJYXH010000041.1:1291-14031 GCA_021791075.1 Microcaldota archaeon | reverse complement strand
TGCAGAGGAGGCCGGCGTGCACGCTCCGGTTCCGTACTCGTTTGCGGGAAACGTCCTTGCGATGGAGTTCATAGGCGAGGGCAGCGCGCCTTCGAGGCTCCTCAAGGAGGTTGGCACCGACAATCCGGAGAAGACGCTCGACACAATTTTAGGTGACATGAAGCTGCTCTACGCGAACAATCTTGTCCACTCTGACATGAGCGAGTACAACATTCTCATGAAAGGGGACGTGCCTTACATGATCGATCTTGGCCAGGCCGTAGTGAGGGGGCACCCGAAGGCCCAGGACTTCCTGAGGCGTGACGTCAACAACATACTCTACTTCTTCTCAAAGAACTACGGGATAAAGAGGAGCATAGAGGAAGTGCTGGGCTATATAACTACCGAATAATCACGCTACGGAAATCAAAGTCGATTATCTCCTCTTCCCAATGATTATGGCCTTCTCATATGTCCCCCTAAAATCTTCATCCTGGGTTACGAAAGACTCATCATTGGCCTTTGCCGTGGCGAGTATAAACATGTCCGCTATGCTCAACTGGCTTCCCTTCGCCCTGAACTCGCCATACAGTTGCCATGCCGCTCTGGCTGACTTTAGGTCGAGGGAGTATACATTTATCCTGCTGAAAAGAGACCCGACCGCTTCCTCCTCCGACTTAGTTGCTCCTACAAGCAGTTCGTAGCAACTAACGGCCGACAATCCGATTCCCTTCCCGTCAACCGACTTGCCTATTATCTCCTCTGCCTCCTGCTTGCCCCTAAGGAAGTCGATCATTATGTTGGTGTCGTACATCGTCACTGGCTCTTCCCCTTAAAGTATCCCTTATCCAAAAAGTTCTTTCTTGCCCTCTTTATGTCGGACTTTAGCCTTTCCGCTGCGGCATCGCTGATCTTCCAGGCACCAAAAAGGTCGGAAATATCGCCTCTCGACTTATCGGTGAGTTCAAGTATTACCTTGGTAAATGACTTCTTGTTGTCCTTTAGCCGTGCAAGCCTCTCGTACGCCTCCTCGGATATGGCTATCTGCCTGGTCATATTACCAATATCTATATATCTATATAGATATATTAACCTTTCTGTTTCCCTGACCCGCGGTTTTGCTACTTAGGAATCGCGACGCCCCTTGCCTTGAGGAGGTCCTTGTCCATCAGGCTGTACCTCCAGACGATATCCCCTGCATCATGGCCCTGCGCATTCTTGTAGGGCCACGGCTTCACTAGCACCATGTCGCGCTCCTTGACCCAGAAGCTCCTTCTCAGCCTTCCGGGTATGGAGCAGTCCCTCTCCTTCTTGTCTGCGCACATTACAAGGAACTTCGACGCTCCCTGCGCCTTGACTACAACCCCGACGACCTCGTCGCCCCTTGGGATCATCAGCTTGTGTGAAGGCCCGCTCTCGTTTCTGTTGAATCCGGCCATATTATCATTGGAAGTTCTTTATAGTGTATATCGCGCCGCATGCCTCGCAGACTATCACTATGTAGCCGCGCTGCGTCTCCGCGACCTTCGTGTCGGGCTTGTGGCACTCCTTGCATATTATGTAGGTCTCGAAGTATCTCCTGATCTTGTCGTTAAGTGCGCCGGGCTGTATCCTCGCGCTTATCGTGAGCGCCGACCCCTCGACGCTGACAGGCGCTGCCAGCTCCTTTGTGAGGTACTTGGATATCTCGTCCTTGCCCCTTCTTGCGACGTCCGCTATCTGCGAGAGGTTCTTTATGATCGTCTTGCTTCCCTGTATCATCGAGTCAGCCTCAGGTATCTTGAAGTCCATCTTCTCCACTGAGAGCTTCGGAAGCATGGTGAATGCCCTATCTAACAGTTCATCGTAACCCAAAAGGAACACCTGTTAATTATCTGTGACTCTGTGTTTATAACCCTTTTGCCGTCTTACCCCTCGTAAAGTCCGGCTAGAGCCCGGAGACGTTGGTGAGGATAAAGGGCAGCACGCCGAGGACTATGGTGGACGCGATCAGGAAGGCGCCGCACATGATCACACTGCTTCCGAGCACGTTGTACGGCTCGGTGGGCCTCGACTCGTTGTAGAATGACCTCTCTATAGTCCAGAAGAGCGCCGCGCCTATTGCGAATATGCCTGCGAGCGGCACTATCCCTATCATCCCGAACGTGTGGAAGGACCCGATGAATATGAGGAGGTCGCCTATGAATCCCGAGGTTAGGGGAAGCCCCACAAGAGCGAAGACCCCCGCGATGAAGATGTATGTCAATGCGGGATACCTTGCCACGACCCCCTTTATCCTCTCTATCTCGAGGGTTCCGTAGACCTCGTCAAGGGTCCCTGCGATGAGGAAGAGAACAGAGATCGCGATGGCATGGCTCAGCATTCCATAGAGCGCACCGGATGTCCCTATTATACTCGATGCGGCGACTCCTACGGCGACTATCCCCATGTCCGTAATGCTGGTATATGCGATCAGCCTCTTGAGATTGGTCTGCCTGAAGGTCACGAAAGCGGCATACACGGCAGAGAAGCCGAAGATGATCGCCATGTATACCATGTAACTATGCGAGATCGGCACAAGCATGAACATGAGAAGGAGCCCGTAGCCTCCGAACTTCAGCAGCACTCCGGCAAGTATCATGCTCCCTGTTGTCGGAGCCTCGGTATGCGCGTCGGGAAGCCATGTGTGGAACGGGAATATGGGCATCTTTATCATGAAGGCCACAAGCATCAGCGACATTATGGCAAGCTGGGTGTAAGCCGGCATCGATGATGCAAGTGAGGCTATGGTCCCGATGTCGAACGTGTGCGGTATCACGCTGACGTAGAGGAGTATTATCGCGATCAGCAGCAGGAAGCTGGAGAGCAGCGAGTATATTATGAACTTCATCGCAGCGTATCTCCTCCCGTATCCTCCGAAGATGAAGATGATGAAGAACATCATCACCTCGCTTATCTCCCAGAAGACGTAGAGGAGGAAGAGGTTCGACGATAGGAAGACCCCTAGAGACGCGCCCTCCGCAATGAGGAAGATCAGATTGTAGAGCCTCGAGTCCTTGATGAAGTAGTTGGAGACAAGTGAGGCGGCGAAGAAGACAATCGCAGTCATCACCGTGAGTATGAGCGAGATCTGCGAGAACTGGAGCTGGAACGAGAGATTCAGCGCCGGTATGTACGAGTAGCTGAAGTTAACGGAACCAAGGCCGTAGGCATTTGCAAGATAGACTGCGGCAATGGTCAGGATGAGGACGGCCGCAGAGGACATTATCGATATTACGTGCGAGCGGCTCTTGTCGAAGAGAAATGTCGCAAGCCCCGCTATGAACGGAATCAGTATTATCAGCGGAAGTATGAACATTTTGAACCCGTTTGTTTGATTTAGATTGCTTCAAAAGGCATAAATAACATTCAATCAGGCTCTCAGCCCCTGCCGTACATCGAGAGGAACGTTAGGTAAGTGCTCATGTTCACGTTGAGCGCGGACGGCCTCGTCTCCTTTATCTGCTCCGTTATGTCGTCCATGGTTATCCTGACCTCCCGCGTGGCTCCTATGCTCTTCTGCATGACGTTCATCTTGACCTGCCTGCACACGTTCGCTATGTCTGCGCCGGTGTAGCCGCTCGATATCTCGCCGAGCTTCCCGAAGTCTACCTGCTCCTCGACAGGCGCCTTCTTCAGGTTCTTCTCAAAGAGCTTCGCCCTCTCCTCCTTGCTCGGCGGAGGCACGAAGACGAGCTTGTCGAATCTTCCTCCCCTGAGCAGCGCCGGATCAAGGCTCTCAGGCCTGTTTGTGGCCCCTACCACCACTATGTTACCGACGTTCTTTATGCCGTCCATCTCCTGCAGGAACTGGCTGGTTATCGCTATGCCCTCCTGCTTTGCCCCCTCTCGCGACGGAAGTATCGCGTCTATCTCGTCTATGAAGATGACCGCCGGCGCGTTCTCCCTCGCCCTGTCGAATGTCTGCTTTATCGTAAGCTCGGCCTTCTCCATGCCGAACCTGCTGAGCTCCGCGCCGGAGAGCATGAGCATCCTGACATCGCCTATCTCAGACGAGACGGCGCGCATCAGCATCGTCTTTCCAACCCCCGGAGGCCCGAAGAGCAGTATCCCCTTTATGTTCTGTATGTCGTACTTCTTCATCAGGTTAGGGTGCAGTATCGGGATCTCTATCGCCTCGTATATCGCCCTCTTGGCCTTCTCCAGCCCGACGACGTCTGCCATCGCCAGCTTCTTATCCGAAGGCTCCGCGGCCTCAGGATGCATTCTCCTCTCGTAATCCATCTTGAACGTCTCATACATCTCAACCTGCGATATCGATGTCGATGGCTTCGTCCTGCCGATCACGTCGGTGATGTCCCTCATGGTTATCTCGAGCACCTTGTTCGACTTTATCGCATCCTCGGCAACTATCCTCGCCGACTCCTCGCAGACATTCTTTATGTCTGCCCCAGAGTACCTGCCCGTCAGGCTTGCAAGCTTTGCGTAGTCCAGGTCCTTGCTGACCGGGAGCTTCTTCAGATGGTACCTGAAGACCTCGGCGCGTCCCTTCTCGTCAGGAAGCGGCATGTAGACGATCTTGTCGAACCTTCCCGGCCTGAGCATCGCCGCATCAAGTATGTTCGGAACGTTCGTCGAACCCACTATCACCACGCCGCTTATCTTCTGGAACCCGTCCATCTCAGTGAGAAGGGTGGAGATAAGCTGCCGTGAATCCTCGCTGTCCTTGAGCTCCCTGCTGCTCGCTATGCTGTCTATCTCGTCGAAGAAGAGGATCGCTGGAGAATGCTTCCTTACCGTGGCGAAGATCTTCGAGAGTCGCGCTGCGCTCTCCCCCGGAAGTGAGCTGACGAGCGACGAGGTCTTCACGTAGAAGAACTTCCCGCGTATCTCGTTCGAGAGCGCCCTCATGATGAGCGTCTTTCCTGTTCCCGGAGGCCCGAAGAGCAGTATCCCCTTGGCCGGCTTCACGTTGTAGGCGCCAGCTATCTCCCTGTGCTCTATCGGCGCGAGTATCGCGGTCCTGAGCTCATCCTTAGTGGAGGCGTAGTTAGCTATGTCGTTGAGCGTCTCCTTTGCTCCGCTCGTGAGGTCCTCGAGGCCGTCGCCCATCTTGCTGAGGAAGTCTTGCTTTGCCACGTCTAGCGTGCGCACCACGCTGACATCGCCGTACTCGAGCGCCATTAGCAGTACGGGGGTCATGACGAAGCTCAGGACAACGTAGAAGTTTATCGGCTGGCCTGAGGCATAGGCAAGCACAAGATATGCGAGCGGGATCACGGCCCCGAACACGCTCGCGACCGCGCCCTTGTATGTGGACCTGCTCTTTATTGCGAAGTTGCTTATGGCGAAGACCGCTAAGAGCCAGAGCATTATCTGCACTATCAGCAGCTTGGCCTGGGCCGCTATCGCGCCGAGCGCTATCGAGAATCCGTCGAATATGTGCTTCGAGACACTGTAGCTGAAGAATGCCTGGCCCGCCGCTCCGAATGCGCCGCTGAAGTTCGCAAGCGTGGCATTCGGCTTTGACGGCGTCATGAATCCGAGCGCCTCGCCGTTTCCTAGGCCGGAGTGGATCGAGCCCGAGTTATAAAGTATCGGGCCGGTGCTCTGTATGCCCGTAGCGCCGGCGAACATCGCAACCATGAGGATTATGACTACCGTAGAGATGGCCGCACGCCTGAAGCCTATGAAGAACACGCCGAAGATGAATGCCGGGATCTCGACGAAGGCTCCGAGGAACGAGAGCGGAAACATGGCCATCGCATAGATGAACGTGATGGTCCTGTAGTGCTTGTATCCGAAGAAGAGGAAGATCGCGACGATCATGGTCGCGACCCAGCCGAGAAGCGGCGCCTGGTATATGAACATGGGGAGAGTCTCGAAGAGCATCGACATGAGCCCTATGAGCGGGTGCACCATCGTTAGCACGACCGCGAGCATGATCAGCGGTATCAGGATGAGAAGCGGTACAGAAGGAAAGGCTATGGCCACGCTCGTTATCGCAAGCGCAACAGCCACCGCGTCCGGAAAGTTCTTGTGGTTGGCCAGCTGCCTCAGCAGGTCCTTGAACCAGTAGAAAGTCAGGGGCAAGGTATACTTGTAAGGTCTCGCTGTTCCGTCGACCTTCTCCGCCTTCCGCTTGCCAAAGGTAAGCGTGGAGGATCCGCCTTTTTTGGGTGGCTTGCCAGCTTTCACCCCCTCCTTTTCTGACATAATTTTAATGAACAGCTGTAATATATAAATACCATTACCCTAAATACTCTCATTAATTGTCAACTGTCCCGTTGTAGCTCAATGGCAGAGCGGTCGGCTGTAGCTTGATTACTTCTTAGTTGAAGTGCTGAGAAGAAACCGACAGGTTGTGTGTTCGACTCACACCAACGGGATACGGTTTTTGTCGACGTAGAAATCGACGTTTCCCGATATAAAAGTCATGATTCTTGACGGTATCGACGACAAAATCTAAGAAGTAAGTTAAAAGGTCCATTTCCCATCTTCTCTATCTTAATTGTCCAGGCGTATTGTGGGAAGGGTTATATACCTAATCCGCCTCTATATAACTATGCAGAAACAGGGTAAGGCCAAGACTGTCAGCCTGACAGGCTATTCCTACATTACTGTCAAGAAGAGCATGCATAGCGGCCGGCCTACCATAAAGAACACCCGCATAACTGTTGACGACATCCTTGGCTCACTCTCAAGCGGTTGGAGTGAGGAAGAGGTCGCGGAACAGTATAACATACCTAAGAAGGCAGTTGTCGAGGCCGTCAGATTTGCCTATAGCATACTAAAGACGGTGTCCGTATTTGCATAAGATTCTTGCAGATGAAAATGTGCACAAGTGCCTAGTCCTGGCATTGCGTGCGATGGGCATGGACGTATTGTGGCTTGCGGAGTCCGGCAAGAGAAGCCTTACGGATCAGGAGATAGCAAGATTGGCGAATAGGGAGAAACGCACAATTATCACCTCCGATTCCGATTTTATCAAGCTTGACGAGCTCGCAGGAATTATGGAAGGAAAAGTGGTCTACATAAAGAACAGGATTACTGCGGGCAACTGCGCGGAGCTTGCAGAGCGAGTAAAGGCAGTAATCGCAGCAGAAGGCAGCGTATTTGTGATAGATCCAGAGTCGTTACTTGGTTTTGGAGAATTATAGAAAAGTGCGGATATCACGATATATCACTCGATATACCTTGTGGAGATAACTTTTAGTTCCCTCCTCACCAACGGGAATTACCTTATTTTACTCTGTCCGACATAACCCCCCACAATCACTTCAAGTTAAATGAACTTTACCATCCCCTTTTATAAGTTTTCTACTATTATTTAGGCCAGGGATTTGGTGGTGGGTTCTCCGGTTAAATATGTCGCGGTAACAATCGCAGCGATCCTGGTTGTAGTATTATTACTACAGTACGGCATCTCTCCGCAAAAAACAGTTGCAACAACTTCAACAAGGCCGATTGCTGCAACACCGAGCCCTCAGTTCGACACTCTCTTCGCCCAATACGGCCCCGGTTGGACCGGCGGGGACGGAACATACTCCCTGCAACTGCCTAACGGGAGCACACTGTGGATGTTCTCAGATTCATACATAGGAACGGTGAACCCAACCACCGATATGCGAAGCTCCTATCTTTTCAATGTTCACAACGCCCTCGCCCTGGTAGACAAAGGGCTGACAACATTCACAACCGTATACCGAAGTGGCACAAGCGTACAAAGTCCCGGACCGTACTTTGCAACATCAAACTCTAGTGAGTGGTATTGGATAAATGCCGGGATAGTGACTCCAAATCAGAGCGAAATAAAGATTCTGCTGACAGAATGGACCGGAAACTACCACTTTCTTGGGGATAGCATCGCTACACTCTCGCTTCCAAGCCTGAACATAGTTTCAATACAGCCGCTCAATCTGACTCCGGCCGTAGAATGGACATATATGCTTCAGAATGGAACGACGGTCTACATATACGGAACGGAGGATGACGGGCTAGCTGGAAAGTACGTTCACGTTGCAAAGACCAGTGTGTATAATCTTTCAAACACAGCGGACTGGACATTCTGGAACGGATCCGGATGGGCGCCCGGACAGTCCAACTCCGCTAGGGACTCGACGTACAACATAAGCAATGGCTTCAGCGTTAGCAGGTTCGGCAACGAGTACGTCCTGGTTGGCCTCTCGGGAGTGGCGTTCTCAGGAACAATAGTGACGCTCACATCCCCAACTCCTGAAGGCCCATGGTCGAATGAGACCACTGTCTATCAGATTCCGGGAAACGGGGAGAACGGGCTGATCGCATACGGGCCGCTTGCGCATCCGGAGTTCATGAGCAACGGCAGCGTGCTGGTCTCCTACAATGTGAATAATGTGAACTCGTCAAAGCTGACAAACGCAAGCAACTACCGCGCGCGCTTTATCTGGGTTCCAGTTCCATAGGCGTCACGTATAAGAATCTGCTTTATGATATATGCCTTGACTCATCGGTGATAATGCTTGCATGTAATGACGCTGTGCGAGATAGTCTCGGGAAAGAAGCTTCTTCTCAAGATGGCGAACAGGGGAGTGAGCAGGGGCAACTGGAACGGCCTTGGTGGAAAGGTGGAACAGAACGAGACACCCGAGGAGGGCGTAGTAAGGGAGGTCGAGGAAGAGTCGGGATTAAAGATCAAGGATCTTCAGAAAATCGGCGTATTGAACTTCTACAAGTCCTCGCGCGACGAGCTATTTGCCAGAGTCCACCTCTTCTACTCGGAAAGCTTCAGCGGAGAACTTCTGGAGAGCGACGAGGGCGAGCTAAGGTGGTTCAACACCGATGCGATACCATACGACAAGATGTGGCCGGACGACGAGTTCTGGTTTCCGCTTCTCCTCAGAGGATTCAGATTCGATGGCGACTTCGTGTTCGACAGCGGGATGAAGAGCGTAGTCAGCTACACGATAAGCAATCTTGAAAAGAGGTAGAGACACTACTTCTTCTGTGCTATCGATGCGTTTATCTTCTTCAGTTCCTCGCGTGGATCATCGGCGTTGCAGATCGACCTGCCAACGATGAGATAGTCAGCACCGTTGGCTATCGCATCAGCAGGCTTGCCTCCCTGCGTCCCTATCCCCGGTGAGATTATCTTCAGGTCACCAACCATCTTGCGGACCTTCCTGAGCATGGCCATGTTGTTCCCCGGAGCTACGACACCATAGACTCCGCACTCGAGAGCCACCCTGATCAGGTCCTTTGTCTTCCTGTTGATGAAGTGCGCTGAACCGGGATGAGACATCGCGACGACAGCAAAGACCTTTACGCCCTCTGCAGTCTTCACCACTGCCTCGAGCGAGTCCTTCCCTACAAACGAGTGGGATATCACGCCCCATGCGCCATTCTCCTTCACCTTCTGTGTTATCCAGGCGTTCGTGTCAGGTATGTCCGCAAGCTTCAGGTCGCAGATGACCTTTGCGTACCTCGAGAGATCCACTATGATGTCGGCATTAGATGCCATAATGAGCGGCCACCCGACCTTGAACGCGAAGACCTCGCCGGTAAGCTTCTTGGCTATGTCGCGCGCAACCACAGGATCCATCATGTCAAGCGCAACTATGACTCTGTTATCGTCAGGCATAGGAATCTGATATAGATCGCGACTAAGGTATAAATAAATAGAGGTACAAGTGACATTACTGATTCTGGTGACTCTATGATAAAGGATAAGCTGCTAGAGCTGGGTGCGATAAAGTTCGGGGACTTCACGCTGACTTCAGGGAAGAAGTCGAACTACTACGTTGACATGAAGGGCGCATTCGCAGGCTCCCCCGAGCTGCTCGGCGAGCTGGTGAATGAGATATCCGGCAAGACCGGCGCGAAGAAGGTTGCCGGAGTGGAGCTCGGTGCGGTTCCGCTAGTTGTGGCAACAGCATACGCGCAGAAGATACCGTTTATCATAATAAGGAAGGTGGGAAGGGAGCACGGCCTCAAGAACCCTATAATAGGCCCCATACAGAAGGGCGAGCAGATCGACATCATAGAGGATGTTGTGACAACAGGCGGATCGGTGCTCAGGGCAGTAAAGCTCCTCAGGGAGGCCGGCGCAGTTGTTAACAGAGCCGTCTGCGTAGTCGACAGGGAGGACGGAGGCAGCAAGCTACTGAAGGAGAACGGTGTGGACCTCTTTCCGCTGGTCAAGATCTCCGAAGTGCTCAAAGACAAAAAGTAATGCTTTAATAAGTGAGCTGACACATATTCCAGCTATAATGCCTTGGTAGTGTAGCGGTCTAGCATACGAGCCTGTCACGCTTGTGACCCGGGTCCGAATCCCGGCCAAGGCGCCTTCTTTAAACATAAGCGATAGCTATATAAAGGTTAGGCGACATAAATTACTAATGTGATAAAAAAATATCACATTGGTTTTATGGCACAAACTATAGAGAGCCAGCTTTTAGGGGATAAATTAAGAAAGGCGGTGCTGCAGGACTTAGTAATTGGGATAATATTTAGGAGTACATCTAGTGCTGTTTTCCACGGAGGAACCTGTGTTTGGAGATGCTACAATGGTAAGAGGTTCTCTAAAGATATCGACATCTACATCGCCAAAGAGAGCTCGATAAAGAAGATACTCAGTAGGCTGATCCAAGAGGGTCTAGAAGTCAGAAAAGACGCACAGACGAGATCCACAATATTTTATACAATAAGGAATTCAACCGATATCTCTTTGCAGATCAACAAAAAATCAATGAAAGGGGCTGTGATTCCCTACGTACTGGCTGATGGAACACTTATGAATACATATTCTTTGACGGCTGAAGCAATAATCCTAGAGAAAATCCTTGCGTATAATGATAGACGGCTTGAAAGGGACATATATGATATCATGGTCCTCTTGAATAGTGTAGTTAAAAAAGAGAGCGTTAGGAGAGAATTGATGGCGTTTTTATTGCAGGTAAAACCGCCAAAAGATCCGGGAGCTTTGAAGGACCTGGTTTACGAGGGAGTCGTACCCAACTTTTCAGAGATTGTCGAATACATAAAAAGATGGTGCATTCTGTGAAATATAAAAAGGAGTTTTTTGAACATTTTAAAAAGTTTCCGCTTTTTACATTCAACGATGCTAGCCTGTTTTTATCGGAGAGAGGTGCATCCAAAGACTATATGAGAAAAATGATCAGTTTGATGCTAACGAGGGGCGAATTATATAGGATAACAAAGGGCTACTATACACTGAATAAGAGCATGGAAGTTGTGGGGTATGCCTTCAAACCATTTTATTATGGCTTGGGGTCAGCGTTAAATCATTATAACCTTTCCAAGCAGCAAGCAAATCAAACTATAGTAACAACAAAGACAGTAAGAGCCGGCGTAAGGACGGTCTTTGGCATAAACATATCAATTAAAAGGATACCAAAAAATCTGTACTTTGGTTATAGAGATGTAGTAGGAGAGCAGTTTCATTTTTATGTGTCGGATATAGAAAAAACTTTGCTGGACATGATTTATTTTGACTATGTGGTTGAAGATTACGTATATAAAAATATCTTTAGGCGCGTGAACAGTAACAAGATGAAGGTGTACCTTAAAAAGTATAATGATAGGGTAAAAACGAGGTGTAATACGCTTAAAAAAGCGTATAGTAGCACATAGATCAGTCGAGTTCAAATCACGGCCAAGGCGTAAAATAAAAGTAGGGATATTACAATGACCACGAAGAAGTTTTGCTTTGCCGGAAAGGAGACAGAAGTAATCGTGGACTGGGATATCCTGACAGGCATCGGACAAAAGATAGCAGAGTATGATCCTTACAGGATAGTCATTGTCACTGACACTAATGTAAGAAAGTCATATGGAGAATTCGTTAAGAAAGAGATTGAGAGCCAAGGGATAGAATGCCTGCTTCTTGATTTTCATCCTGGCGAGGCCCAGAAGGCAAGAGAGGTCAAAGACAGGATACTGGATGAGATGCTCGGCTTTGCAACTGCCGATAGCGGCGTTGTTGCGGTTGGAGGAGGGATAGTCCTGGACGTTGCAGGCTACGCAGCATGCGAATATTTCAGGGAGAAGCTGAAATTTTTTGCCGTTCCGACCACACTTATGGCTGCGCATGATGCCGCGATCGGGGCAAAGAATGCGTTGAACTCCCGCTTTGCAAAACATTCTTTTGGGGTTTATTATTCGCCAGAGTTTGTTTTTGTTGATGTTAAAACCCTCCAAACATTAAGCCAGCGGGAGATCAGGAATGGGCTTGTCGAGAGCATAAAGCACGCAATGGCCCAGGATCCAGTGTTTCTCGAATACCTATTGTCTCTCCCATCAGACCTGAAGCTTTCAAAGGAGGAATTATTGAAAGTAGTTAATCGTACTATTGACCTGAAGCTGGAATGTATGAAAGAGGATGAATATGAGATGTTCAATCCTGTGCTGCACCTTGGACATACGTTAGGCCATCAGATCGAGTTCCACTCCAATTTTCTTCTAACGCACGGGGAGGCGCTCTCTCTTGGTATTAGAGCAGAGGCCGTGCTTGCAAACAAGCTTGATATGCTCTCTTCGGATGATGTGGCACGAACGTTCTCCATTTTCGAGAGAATTGGTGCACCTTCAAAGCTTCCAAATGCGTCAGATGAACTCTTTGATAAAATTATCGAAGGTCTAAAGTATGATAATAAGAGGACAAGAAGGGGGACGCCCTTCTTTCTCCTAAAAAGATTCGGCGATCCGCCCATTGCAGTTTATGAGGATGAGATCCCTAAAGAGTATATACGGCAGTGCCTGACCGAAATCTCCTGAGATACTGC
>JAJYXH010000041.1:0-1191 GCA_021791075.1 Microcaldota archaeon | reverse complement strand
CGCATCGCAGAGCACCGTCTTTCCCCTTCCGTATAGGTTGTTTACAAGCGACTCCTTCTTGTCAGAGCACATGTTTCCGCTAACGGCAACGCATCTTGCTCCCTTGAAGCCCTGCTCTATGTAAGTGCACGCAGCCTCTGTCGCTATGGTGACCATGTTCATTCCCATCGCGTCGCCTGTGCGGTACCTGAACCTGAGCCAGACGTTGTTGCCCGCGACAAAAGGCATTACATCCTTTAGCTTGCCGTGCGATGTCGTCGCCTCGGCAGCTTCCCTTATCCCTGAATTGTTCTCCTTTATCCACTTTAGGAACCTCTCGACATCGATTATTGAGTCAAGCGCAAACACCGGCGCTCTTGCCATGCTATCCTCTATTATCCTTGCAGATGCGCCTCCAGATGCGTTTATGCCCTTCATGCCTCTGCTCACGCTTGCAATAAGCGCCCCCTCGGTCGTGGCCATCGGCACATAGAACTCTCCGTTCACATAACCTCCCTTGACAAGCACCGGTCCGGCAACTCCCAGGGGAAAGACAGTGCCCCCGATCACGTTCTCAGCGTTCTTGTTCCTGATAGCCGCGTAGTCCAGCTCCGCCGATCCGACAGCCTTGAGCGGTTTGCCGGTTATCTTCTCAACTGCCTTCCTGCGTATCTCTACCGCATCGCCAGGGTCCGCCTGATCGTCTATCTGGTGGAGCCCTATCTCCTTCCTGGACGCACGGTTTACTATCTCCTCATTTTTCTCCACCATTTCAATCTACTAAGTCCATTGTACTATATTCAATATAAGGCTACCTGTAAGCCATGGCTATTGCAGATGCTGTAAGGCCTATACGTCAATTTGGCCCTCGCCCCTCATGCATTGCCATCGCGCATCACGGAAATTAATATAAATACGGCAGTCAAAGGAGATAACATGATCCAGCCACGTCGCGCGGCGAAGAGAATCTCCCAGGGAGGGAGAGATAAGCCCTCTGGTAAAGTCGCTGATCAAGAGAAGCCTTTAGGAAGAGCACCTTCAAGACTGCAGTCGGCGATGGAGTATCTCATAACCTACGGGTGGGTCATACTCGTCATCGCGGTTGTGCTGGGAATCCTGTTTTATCTGGGCGTCTTCACGCCCCATGCGATCTCAAATGCCTGTATAACAGAGCCAGGATACTACTGCCAGAGGCAGACACTAAGCTCCAAC
>JAJYXH010000002.1 GCA_021791075.1 Microcaldota archaeon | reverse complement strand
TTCGGCCCTCTCGTATGAGCCCGAGATCCGGACCGAAGAGACATAGCCTTAAATAGTTTATTTCTTTAAGTTCAATCAAGCGACGGCGATTTCAATGGGAATATTCGGATTATTTGGAAAGAAGGACGTCAAGGCTGACCTGGGAAAGGCGCTTCCGTACATGATAACAACGGAGTTTAGCCCTTACCGGCTGAGGTCCAACACGAGATCCAGCGCGTCACTATCGGTTCGGGTGAAGAACCTGACCAACGAGCCTGTCATGGCCTCGATAGTGGTCGAGGTACCTGACAAGCTGAGCCTTGACGAGACCGGATTCACGAAGCAGAAGGAAGTAAGGATAGGCATGCTCGGTGCGAACGAGGAGAAGAACTCGAACGTCGACGTATTCGGGAACACCTCAACGGACAAGGGCGAGTACACGATAGGAGTGACGGCATTCGTGCACTACAGGGACTACGCGCACGTTCTCAACGCGGCAAAGAAGAGGACGATGCTCCAGGTAGTATAGCTACTGCTCCTTCTGCTCCGGCGGGGCCTTCGGCTGCGCCATCTGCTGCTTCGCCTGGCCTATCTTGAGCATTACCCCTGAAAGAGACTCGGCTATCTCCCTCCCCTCCTTGGTGAGGAAGATCCTCTTTATCCGGCCGTGCCTCTCCGAGGCAAGCATTCCGCTCTCCTCGCACCGGCTCACGAACCTGCTCGTGTGTATGTAGGTCACGTCCGCCGCTTTCGCCAGGTCTGTTATGTACCACTCCCTGGTTCCGCTGTTCGAGAGCGTGAGAAGGAGCCTGAGCTGCTTCTCCTTGAAGAACAGAGTGCCTATCGAGTCCGACATCAAATATCCCCGGGAACAGTACGATATTGCGCCAACTTGGTTAAATACGTTCCCATTTTGGCTCCATATCGGCCATTTCCGCCCGTACGTGCTTCTCTCTCGTTTCTGATAAAGATTTATAAATTTGTATTATTCATTAGTCTATGACGATCAGTCAATAAAAAGGTGTATGCATGGTAAAATACGTGATTGCTGAACAGCTAGTAGGCAAGGAAGTGGTAACTGCAGATGGATTCGACCTTGGAAAGTTTGTCGATGCCGAGATGAATGAGGCCAACGGAAAGCTCAGCGCGCTCATAGTCGAGCCGAACGTAGACAGCGAGTATGTGAACAGGCTCAACATAAAGGACGGTAAGTTGAGAATAGCCTATGCGAGCGTCTCCGCAGTCAACGACTACATAGTCGTGGACAAGAAGGGCCTATAAAGGTGATCTTGTTATAATTGCCGGCGGCGACGAGGCAGGCCGCGGCGCTGTGATCGGCCCTCTCGTTGTAAGCGTAGTGTCGATTCAGAAGGGCAGGGAAGGCAAGCTCTCAAGGATAGGGGTCAGGGACTCCAAGATGCTCACCCCGAGGAAGAGGGAGTACCTCTACGAGGAGATAATGTCCCTCGCCGAGGATGTCAAGGTCTACAAGATCAGCGAAGCGGAGATAAACAGGGCCATGGCCGGAGGCGTATCCCTAAACGACCTAGAGGCGCTGCACTTCGCCAGGCTGATAGACGAGCTCGGCTCAGCCCCCGAGCGCATATTTCTTGACTCTCCCGATGTCGTATCAGAGAGATTCGGCATAAGGGTCAGCCTCTTCTCAAAGAGGCCGCTGATGGTAGAGAGCTCAAAGAGGAAGAGGCAGAAGCCTGCAGCGGGAGCTACTGAACCGATAAGGGTGGTCTCGGAGCACAAGGCAGACATAAGGTACCCTGTTGTCTCGTGCGCAAGCATAATAGCCAAGGTCACGCGGGACCGCGAACTGGAGGCGCTGGAGAGCCAGCTCGGCATGCCCATAGGATCGGGATATCCTTCAGACAAGAACACTATAGACGTGATCAAGGCCAACCTGCGCAACAAGGTATTGGGGCCTTACATGCGCGAGAGATGGATGACGCTGAAGAACATAAGGCAGAGCAGGATAGAGGACTTCTTCAAGTGACTCGGGATTCTTATGAAGACAGTTGCTTTTTACGGCGAGATTGGCGCATACAGCGAGCAGGCCGCCATGAAGATATTCGGGAAGAATGCCGAGTACATACCGTACAGGTACCTCACCGACATCTTCGCAGACGTGGCATCAAAGATAGACTACGGTGTCGTTCCAATAGAGAACTCGATAGAGGGAGCCGTCACGCAGACATACGACCTTCTCCTCACATCGGACCTCCACATAATAGGAGAGACGATACTCAGGATAAACCACTGCCTGATGGTCCTTCCAGGGGTAAAGGCCGGTTCGATAAAGCGTGTATACTCGCATCCGCAGGCATTGGGCCAGTGCAAGCGGTACATAGAGCGCCTTGGCGCAGACCCTGTCCCGCTCTACGATACTGCGGGCAGCGCACGAATGATCAAGGAGGAGGGCATGCGTGATGCCGCTGCAATAGCGAGCGAGAGAGCGGCAGAGATATACGGCATGAAGATACTCGCAAGGGATATAGAGACTAACAGGAGCAACTACACCAGGTTCTTCATAATATCAAGAAAGAAGGACGGAAAGGGGGAGAAAACATCCACGGTCTTCTCGCTGAAGAGCTATCCAGGGGCGCTCTTCCATGCACTCGATGCGTTTGCGAAGAACAAGGTCGATCTCACGTACATACAGTCCAGGCCGGTGCTCGGGAAGCCGTGGCAGTACAACTTCTACGTCGACTTTGACGGAGACATACACAATGCGAACGTCTCCGCGGCGATGAAGGACCTGAAGCGCTCAACGACGCAGATAAAGGTCCTGGGATCGTACAGGAAGGCAAGGAAATGAGAAGTGGGGCGTCATGAGGATTGCAATCATAGGCGGAACCGGCCAGATGGGAAGATGGTTCGCCATTTTATTCAAGAAGAAGGGTCACAACGTAATAATCTCCGGCAGACGATACAGAAAGGCAGCAAGGATCGCCAAGGAGCTGGGAATAAGCGCGGCAAAGACAAACCGCGATGCGATAGGCGGTGCGGATCTCATAATCCTCTCAGTGCTTCCGCCGTATCTCGAAGGCGTGCTAAAGGAGATATCACCACATCTTACGAACAAACAGGGGGTAATAGATATAACCTCGATAAAGGTCGTGCCTGTCATGCTTATGCACAAGCACATAAGGCGATCCATGATCCTCGGAACGCATCCGATGTTCGGTCCGAGTGCAGAGGCAAAAGGGCAGAACTTCATACTCACGCCGACAAACAAGCCCGAGAGGTCATTCGCAAAGAAGTTGGGAAAGATGCTCTCGTCATATGGCTTTTCCGTACGCATTACCACGCCGGAGAAGCACGATGCCGCGATAGGATACATACTCTCCCTGACGCACTTCATAGGATTCGTCACCGCAGATACCTGGAAGAAGCTGAAGATCGAGCAGTATATGGACACGAGCAGCACCAGCTTCAAGTTTCTGCTGGGATTTGCAAAGAGCGTGGTAGACTCGGACCCCGACCTATACTCCTATATCCAGATGGACGTGCCTACCGCATCAAAGGCAGAGTCAGCATTCGTGAAACAGTCGCAAATGTGGGTCCGGATGGTCGGAAGGAAGGATCGTGTAAGGTTCAAGTCAAGGATGGACGAACTCAGCGCATATCTTGAGCGGCTCGAGCTCTAGCGTGCGCGGAGAAATTAAATTTCACTCCGACTGCAACGGGACTAAAATTCACAAACGTTTAAATATAGAATTGATAGTTTTCCTTACCCGATTTCCTAACTCACCGCACGAACTGTTTAAATACCTTACTCCCGATCTATATACCAGCCGTTGTATCCTAATCAATCTGTTTCCACTACAGGTTGTATGCTGGACGACGCCGGCTATAGGGGTGTGTTTTGTGTTAGATGGCGAGAAAAAAACCGAGATTCTTGAGCAAAATGAGAAACCAAAGTCGCTTTATGAGGAGCATCTTATAACTCTTCCAAAGGAGACGCTGGACTTCTTCGGGGGAGACGAGATAAGGGCCAGGGTCTTCTATGAGAAGTACGCGCTGAAGGACGAGAACGGTGACATAGTAGAGAGATCACCGTACAACATGTGGGAGAGGATAGCAAGGGAGATAGCAAGCGTAGAGCCCCCTGCAAAGAAGGCTGAGTGGGAGGAGAAGTTCAAGTGGCTTCTCACGGACTTCAGATTCCTTCCTGGAGGAAGGATCATGTTCGGCGCAGGCCAGGGAAGGAAGACGACGCTGCTCAACTGTTACGTAATTCCGATCAGAGAGGACTCGATAGAGGCCATATTCGACTGGTGCAAGGAGGCCGCAAGGACATACAGCTACGGCGGAGGTGTCGGAACCGACATCTCGATACTCAGACCCAGAGGATCCCCTGTGAACAACTCAGCGGTTCACTCAACCGGGGCAACCTCATTCATGAATCTCTTCAGCGAGACAACGCACACAATCGGGCAGAGCGGAAGAAGGGGAGCACTCATGATAACGATGAGCGTCGATCACCCCGACATAACGCGCTTCATAAACATCAAGAAGGACCTCCAGTCGGTAAGGTACGCGAACATAAGCGTCAGGATAACGGACGAGTTCATGCGCGCGGTGGAAGCGGACAGCGACTTCACGCTCAGGTACACGAACAACGTCGTGGGAGGCATCACCAAGACGGTCAAGGCAAAGGAGGTCTGGAACGAGCTGATCAAGTCCGCAAGGGACTGGGCAGAGCCGGGACTCATATTCTGGGACCAGGTCAAGAGGTTCTCTCCGAGCGAGTACAACGGCATGGAGGTCATAAGCACCAATCCCTGCTCGGAGCAGCCTCTGCAGGCGTACGGTGCGTGCGACCTTGGCAACATAAACCTAGCGGCGTTCGTCACGGGCGCATTCTCCGAGAAGGCTGCGCTCGACTGGATGTCCCTGGAGAAGACGATAAGATACTCGGTAAGGTTCCTAGACGACGTACTGGATTACAACGACCTCAAGCATCCGCTCAAGCAGCAGACAGAGGCAGCGAGGGGAAGCAGGAGAATCGGAGTAGGGGTAACGGGACTCGGCGACATGTTCATCAAGCTAAAGATAAGGTACGACAGCGACCAGGCGCTCGCCTTCGTGGACGACCTCTTCAACAAGATGAAGCACATTGCCTATGACGAGAGCATCGAGATAGCGAGGGAGAAGGGATCGTTCCCTAACTTCGACAAGGAGAAGCACCTCTCGATGAACTTCGTAAAGACGCTCGCACCGGAGACGCAGAGCAAAATAGGCGCGTACGGACTCAGGAACGTGGCAATACTCACCGTGCCTCCGGTAGGCAGCGGATCGGTTCTCGCCGGGACGTCCAGCGGCATAGAGCCTGTCTTCGCATTCAGCTACACGAGAAGGTCAGAGTCGCTGAGCCAGGAGTTCTTCAAGGTCTACCACCCTCTCGTACTAGATTACATGAAGATGACGGAGCTCAAGGACGACTCGCAGCTTCCGGACTTCTTCATCCCTGCGCACAAGATAAAGCCGGAGTTCAGGGTCAAGATGCAGGGAGTGATACAGAAGCACATAGACAGCGCTATCTCATCCACTGTAAACCTTGCGAAGGAGACCACGGTCGAGCAGGTGGGCCAGATCTACCTGCAGGCTTGGAAGGCCGGATGCAAGGGCATCACGGTCTACAGGGAGGGCTCGAGAGAGGGCGTACTGATAACGGACGAGGAGGCAAAGAAGAAGGAAGAGGCCAAGCAGGCTCCAGCGGCTCCGGAAGCCAGCTATGCCATAGAGCCATGGAAGAGGACCAAGGTCCTTGTCGGGCAGACGATCAAGATAAGGATGCCGCAGGGGGCGCTCTACGTGACCGCGAACATGGACGAGACTTCGCACATAAGGGAGGTATTCATCAACCTCGGGAAGACGGGAAGTGATGAGAAGAGCTACTGCGAAGCGATAGGCAGGCTGATAAGCAAGTACCTGCAGGTAGGAGGAGATGTCAAGGAGGTCATAGACAGCCTGAAGGGAATCAAGTCGAACAACTCGATCTTCTGGGACCAGGGCATGAAGGTATACAGCGTCCCGGACTCGATCGCAAAGGCCCTGGAGATCGTGAGCGGAATATCCCATCCAATATACGCGTCGCCACTCAAGAACTCGCAAGACAGGTCGATAACAACAGGCCAGCAGCTTCCGATCTCGGAGAAGGCGGGAGCCCGGAAGGAGGGCGCGACCGAGAGGCTAGAGGCATGCCCATCCTGCAAGGAGCACGGACTCGCCTACGAGAACGGCTGCTATGTCTGCAAGTTCTGCGGATACACCAAGTGCGATTAAGGCATGGAACAGGGGCGGTCTATCCGCTCCCACAGTTAACGCTAACGAAGGATGAAGAAGATGCGATGTCCTTACTGCAAGTCGAACAACACGGAGGTCGTTGACTCAAGGGATAGTGTCAACGGCGACAGCGTGAGGAGGAGAAGGGAGTGCACCGAGTGCAATAAGAGGTTCACAACATACGAGAGAGTCGACCTCGCTGACATCTCGGTGATAAAGAAGGACAGGACCCGGCAGCCCTTCGACAGGACCAAGATACTCAACGGCATAATCTACGCCTGCGGCAAGAGGCCGATAAGCAGGGAGCAGATGGAGGCCATAGTAGACAAGATAGACGGAAGGATAAGGGCGAGCGGAATACGGGAGATAGAGAGCAGGAAGATAGGGGACATGGTGGTGAAGGAGCTCTTCAAGCTTGATCCCGTGGCGTACATAAGGTTTGCAAGCGTCTACAACAACTTCGACTCACCAGAAGAGTTCAGGCAGGCGATATCCTCATTCAGGAAGAGGAGCTCAGGAAAGAAGCCGTAACTTCATATGGTTACAACTGTGCACGAGTCCTTCTCGACAATCATCTCCTTCTCGGCCTGGGCAACTATTCCCTTCTTCTTCTCTACGAGAACGGGGAATGACTCAAGTGCGTCAGCGTAAGCAAGCTCCGTGAGCGCCTTCCTTATACCGAAGTCGCTCTCGAGCTTGAGCTCCTTCTGTATCCATCGCGAGGCGAACGGGAATGTCAGGTAGTGGCCGTCTATGAACGCCGCAATCTCCCGTGTCCCACCGGCCCGTATCGAAGGGAATCCTGTCTTCTGGAATATCTCTATAGTCTCTCCGTCTCCAACGTATCCCGAACCGTTGGTCATGAAAGGCTCTATCGCTATCACCTGGCCCTCCTCGAGCTCTGTCGTGTCTCCGTTGTCGAAGTTCGGTATGAATACCCCGGCATGGAGGTCGTGCCTCTCGACTCCGTGGCCTCCGAGATTCCGTATCGGCTCGAATCCATAGCTCTTCGCCATCTTCTCCATCTCCCTGCCTATCTCATTCACCTTCCTTCCGGCCTTCACCATGCTTATCGCATTCTCAAGCGCCTTCTCTGCCGCCTCCACGAGCTTCGCGTATCTCCCGGAGAGGTCTATGGTTGTTGCGCAATCTCCGAGGTACGTCCCCTTCCTCGCTCCGACATCAAGCTTTACTACGGCTCCGTTCGGCACGGTTGACATGTCTCCGAACGGGGAGGTATAATGCGCTGCGTTCTCGTTTATGGAGACGTTTACCGGAAATGCAAGCTCGAATCCCTTTCCCTTAAGGTAAGACTCGACGCCTTCCGCTATGTCTATCAGCTTCGCCCCCTCCTTCACGAGCCCCCTGCCGTAATTAAGCGCATCGTACGATGCCTTTCCGACCTCCTTAAGCACGTTATAGTCGTATTCCTCGGTCTCCTCCATCTCAAAGCCTCTTCTGTGAGCCTCCCTCAACGAGCTCATCCTCGCTATAGCCTAGCTCCTTAAGTATCTTTAATGTTGCCGGAAGGACCTGGTGCTTTATGTAATACTCGGGATCGTAGTCCGTTGCGAACTTCTCAAGCTCCGCCTTCTCCGATATAGAGTTCCCCTTCTTTGTTATGACATAGCCTATGGTCGTCCCCTCGACCTCGTCCCTCCCCATCCCCCTCTCCACCGCCTTCTTCGCCGCCGCCAGCTCCGGCGACTTGGAGTCATAGCTGTCCATCTTCTTCCTGAGCTGGGTGTAGATGACGAGGTCCTTGATCGGCACGCTTCCCGCCTTCAACTCCGCAACAACATCCTTGACAATAGCCACTGCTTTCTCCTTGCTTCCCTCATGAAGCACTGCCTCGAGGACCTTCTTCTGCGTATTCCTTGCCACGAACGACCAGTCCCTCCTCACGAGCTCAAATCCCTTTATCTTTATGCGGCCCGACTCGGATAGCAGCGCGTACTTCTTCTTTGCGCCCTTTCCTGCCTCCCCGCCCTTCTTGCCCACGAAGACCCCTCTCACATAGAAGTCCTCCAGCTCGAGTTCCATTGATCCGGGAAGGGACTTGTTAACTGACTTGAGGAAGGCCTCGGCATCCTCCTTCTTCTTATTGCCAAGCAATAGAAAAATCGAATCGGTGTCGCCGTAAAGGACCTTGAATCCCATTCTCTCTGCATCGTCCATAGTCTTCGTTATGTATGACCTGCCGAATGCCGTAACGCTGCTCGCGCAGCTCCTGTCATACCACCTCGAACGGGCATAGCCGAGATATCCGTAGAATGAATTGGCAAGTATCTTCAGCGCCTGCGACCTCGCGGCGAGAGTCTTGTTGTCCGGATCCTTCTTGTACGCCTTCTTCACCTCGCTTCTTCCTGCAACGAGCATCTCAAGAGCCTTAGGCACGATGCCCATCGGGCTCTTCTTGAAGCGGACTCCGTCAGGAGACTCATAGTAGTCGGCGCATCCCTTGCATACAGTTGACGGGTCGATGTTGTGCGCTATTATTATCGAAGGATACAGCCCCCTGAAGTCGAATACCGCTATGTTGTCGTATATTCCCGCGTCCGGAGTCTTCACGTACGCCCCCTCGAAAGGGTTGGCTATCCTGTTCTCTATGTCCATCTCAGAAGGCTTGTTCGGTATCAACTCGTTGTTATCGCGCGCGTACCTCATGAGGAGATACTCCACGAGCTGTCCCGTTGTAGAGATTGTCGCCTCTCCAAGGGTGGTTCCTGCGACCTTGGCAATCTCTATCTCAAGAGGCATGAAGAACTCATAGAGCTTCTCCAGCGCGATTGAGTCGCTGAGGGAGTAGTCCGCAAGTTTCTCAATCTCTTCTTTCGTGCCGTCCCAGAGCTGCCAGATGTTTGCCTTGTCAACGGTGAACTTCTCGTCTCCCACGATCGACCTGTAGACCTCTCCAAGCTTGAAGTTGTTTATCCGGAGCAGCTTCTCCGAAGCGCCCACTATGGAGACGAACTTGGTGACGTTGTAAACGTCGACGTTTATCCTGCCCGGTATCTTCACGGCTTCGATGAGCCCGTGGTGCTCCGGCTTGACCTCCTCGCAATAGCGCGTCATGTCAAAGTTCGCCTTGGTCTTCTCGGCCCTCTTTATCAGGTAAGGAAGGTCGAAGTTTGACGAGTTGTAACCAGCGATAACGTCCGCGTCGCACTTCTTTACCACCTCAACGAATGCCTCTATCATCTCCTTCTCCGTGGCGTATGATGTTACGAACTCCCTCTCTATCTTCTTCGTGGTGAGGACGCGCCTCTCCTTCCCGTTGGCGTAGCTTATCATTATCACCGGATCGACATCAGCCGTGGGCATCACCCCTTTGGGATTGTAGGTCTCTATGTCAAAGCAGACGTAGTTGAGCGAGAAGTCCCGGATCACCGTGGGCTCTATAGAGTCTACGGCAAGCATGCCATTCTCCTCGTGAGCCTTTACCCTGACACCTGAGAGAGGGGAGATCCTCTTGTCTATCATGTACCTCTTCCAGAAGAGGATGTCGTTCTCGTATACGCTCCCGAACTCCCTGAGATGGTCGCTCATCCTGGGCACCTGCCTTGTGGTCGCGACCTCTACAGCGAAGGCCTGCATCATCTCTCCCTTGAGCATGATCTCCGCCTTCCTCGCTGAGAGAACTCCAATCTCCTCCCCGTTGTCTATGACCTTTATTCCCTCAAGCATCTTGGGATCGGTGTACTTGCTAGAGGGTATGAGATAGAAATAGGGATGGAACGAGAAGTCGAAGAGCGTCGATATCTCCCTTCCGACCTTGAGCGTGAGCCTTATGGCGCTCCGATTATCTAGGTTTACGTAACCCGCATCTATCAGTACGCCCTCCAGCAGTATGCCGTCCATGCACTCACTACAATTAGCCAAGCATCCTGCAGATGAAGTCCGGCGTTACTGGTTCTCGGTGAGCTTTGCCCTTGAGAGCGGCAGCGGTGCCGCCACTCCTATCGAGTAAGCCACGAGAGTGCCTCTTGAGCCGCACTCGAAGTTGAGCAGGTTGATCACGTCCTCGGCGAACTTGAGCGGTAGGGTCTTCTTCTCCTTCCATGTTGCCGCTATCTCGTCCGCGTCCTTCTTCGCCTCCTTGGAGATGATGTTGCCGACTATCTTTATGCTCCCTACTTCCTTGGCGCTGCTCTGTGCTCCTCCTTCGTATATTGCAGTGAAAGTAAATCCTACAGAAATGTTCTCCTTGTCAACCTTGACATCATCGAAGTTTATGTTAAACTTCATGTTGTTTATGGCCTCCTTTGGATTCCTGTTTGCCTCTACCTTCGTAACTTCCAGTCCTGTTATCATAAAATCACTGATAATTATAAACAATTAACGTTTATAAAGGTGATAGTAGGCGGGGCAAGGAACCCATCAAACACGACCGCAATATCAATAAAGAGCTATGCGTACATACTTAAGCAAGGGCATGTGGCGCAACTTGGATAGCGCATCGGGCTTCGGACCCGAGGGTTGCGGGTTCAAATCCCGTCATGCCCGGACCTACGGATCAGAAACAACGTCACCATCAGACAACAGGATTTATATCCTTTAACTCATGATGTTCATCATGGCGATTGAGAAAGGCATTGCTGTGAGAAAGCGTGAGAGAATAAAGAGTCTCAAGAAGATCGTGGAGAGAGTAGCATTTATATCTCTGATAGCAGACATAGCGATCGCAACAGTCACTCTGGTCTCCCTGAATACAGGCAGATCCGGAATAACACTTGAGACGATATTCCTTCTCAATTACATCCTCACCGCCATAGTGATAATAGCCGTGATACTTTTCGTATCGATCTTCCTACTCTCCTATTATGACAAGATGTATGACACATTGATGCTCAGGTGGCTTAGGAAAGGCATAGGAAAAAGCAGATCGAAAAGGAGTAATCGATGAGGTTTGCGCACGAATTCATGCTCATCTTCAAACAGAGTCGCAATGAGGCGCCAACAAAGATCTCACTTTACGAGTCTTATTCGACCGGGCCGTCAATTCTTCAGGGCTTAAAAACTCTTTCTGCACATCACATGCTGATTATATACAGCAACTTGTGTCCTTGACGCTTCTAAAGAAAGATTGGGCAACTATCTTTAAAGATTCTGACATCGTTGGAAATACATGTATGGTATCTATCACATCCTCTATCCTGTACCTATCCTTTATTATCATCGCAGCCTCATGGATGATTTCAGCAGCCATCGGTGAGAGTATCTGCACGCCCAAGATTACGTGAGTCTCGGGATGCGCAACCATCTTTATCATGCCTCTTGTATCCCCCAATATAATCGCTTTCGGCACATCCGTGAATCTAACCAATCTGCATGTGCAAGCCCTGAACCTTTCAAGTGCTTCACTCTCTGTTATACCAACGCTTGCAAACTGCGGATCGGTGAATATGGCCTTCGGTACAGTGCTCTTGTCTATTTTTTTATGTAAGCCCAAGAGCGCATTCTCTACGGCGTATGTGCCCTCTCTGGCCGCCAGAGACTCTAGCATCGGCTCTCCGGTTACATCGCCAGCAGCAAATATATTGGGATTATTTGTTCTCATTTCTGAATCAATAGTTATTTCTCCTTTAGTATCAAGTTTAATCTTGGCGTTTTCGACATTTAGTGACTTTGTGTTTGGAGCCCTGCCAGTAGCAAAGAGGATCGATGATGACTCAAACATAACCTGCCGGCCATTAATCTCTGCTCTCACAATAACCCGGTTGTTTTTAGCATTTTTCTCAAAACTCTTGAGAGCAACACCCGTATGTATTGCTATGCCATCCTCTTCCAGATATGTTTTAAGGGCTTTTGCCATCTCCGGCTCCTCCTCAGGAATGAGCGACGGGCTTCTTTGTAGAACGGTTACTCTGGTTCCAAATCTGTTGTACATCTGCGCAAATTCTAAACCTAGGGCGCGCCCGCCAATGACTATAAGCGACTCGGGAACCTTTTCCTGCTCAAGCCCCTCTATGTTTGTCCAGTAATCTATGCTATCTGTTCCTTGTAGTTTCGGTATCGACGGGCTGGCGCCAGTTGCTATGACAAATTTTTCCCCTGAAATAACTGTGCTTTTGCCATTGCGCCTAATCTCCACCTTTTTTTCAGAGATGAACCCCGCCATGCCTTCGTACAACTCCACATTCTTGAGCTTGCTCAGCACATTTTCATATTTTTCGTGCCTCATGTTTTCCACAAGCTTCTTCTTGAATTCCATTATTTTAGTGAAATCAAACTCTTCGTCATGTTGCACTATTGCATTTTCGCCTAAATTGTGATTTCTTGTATTTCTTATAACCTCCCCGCTAACGAGAAGTCTTTTGCTTGGAACACAGCCCACATTAACGCACGTTCCGCCGATTGTACCGCCTTTTATCATGGCGGTTTTCTTGCCGAGCTCATCTGCCTTAATGGCAGCGGCAAAAGCAGCTGCGCCGTTGCCCAATATGACCAGTTCGTATTCTAAATTCCCCATATTAATACCTTGAGTATTTTACACCGTCATAATCGATTCCCCTCTAACATCGTTTAGATGCTCCCATAACCTCAAAATTAACAGTAGAAATATATATAAATCTTCATATATAAATATTAACATATATGAACAGCTCAGATAACGTGCTTGTTTTCAAGGCGCTGGCAAACTCCGTCAGGCTTAAAATCATCGATACGCTGTTGGACGGTCCAAAGAGCGTAGAAGCAATTTGCATTCGAGTAGGCGAGGCGCAATCTAGAGTATCCCACGAGCTTTTCTGTTTGAGGAACTGCGGCTTTGTAAAGTCGAGCAGAAACGGAAGGATGATAATATACGAGTTAAATAAGGCTTCCGTGATACCTATCCTGAACGCCGCAAACAAGCACGCGTCTCTATTCTGTAAAGAGCTGAAGAACTGCGATATCCTGTCAGAAATAAAGGAAGGCGCTCAAAGCATTTATAATAAGTGAGACTAGGGGCAACAATGTCAAGTAAATGCCGATTTTGTAACAAGGACTTCGAGTCAGATTCCGGACTTCTGATGCATTTCAATGACAAGCACAAGCCAGAAAAAGGCAACCTGGGCATTAATGAGATAAAGAAGTCGGGCATAAGTGCACGTGCCATAATACTAGCAGCCGCAATAGCGTGCTGTGGCATCCCTGTTGTGTTAATAGGTTTGAGCAGTCTCGGTATTTTTGGTTTCTTTGCACCACATACGTCAAGCGTCCAGTCGGCATACGGCATAGCCAATGTGGCAATTGGTGAAGTGGCTCCAAACATTCCAATAACCTTGACAAATGGTACAAATATCACCCTTAGCAGCCTGAGAGGCCGACCAGTAGTACTGTGGTTTGTGACTACATGGTGCCCATCATGCCAAGAAAGCGAGAGTATTCTGGCAAATAACGGATATTATAATGAGATACATGCAAAGGGTGCGCGGTTTGTAACAATTGAGCTTTATGATGATTTAGGCGAGCCGGGCCCATCCCTGTCAGATTTCTCGTCCAAATATGGTGAAGGGTACACACAGAACAAGACCTGGCTATTATACGGGACCTCAAACCTTAATGCAACCTATTCGTATGACCCAAAAGAGTACCTAGAAATATATTATGTAATAAACTCCAATGGAGTAATAATAAACACTTCGAGCACCGGGCTTGTAAATAATATAGGCAGCGTCATACAGGAGGCATAGATGCATGAATCTGCAGATTTTGCTAGCTTAAAATAAAAATTTTGATACGATGTCTCTGTTGAAATACGAACGCATTGTAATGTACATGGTACTTAAGGACAGACGGTATGTTTTTCTATTAGTGCTGTTGTCAGCCATATTTACTGTAATTTACCTTGTTCTCCTCCCATCGCTTCCGAACGGGACTATAAACCCCATGTTCATAGAATTCATTACACCAATGCAGATAATCTTCTCATTTATATTTGGAATTATGATAAGTCTAATGATAACACTCAATATATACGCTGCCAAATTAAAAATACGCACATCAAAAGGCGGACCTGTTGCCGGTGTTCTTATTGGCACATTAGTTAACGCATTATGCTGTACGCCGATAATACCTTCTATTTTAGCACTTTTGGGTGCATCTACACCAGTTTTATTTGCATATTCGCC
>JAJYXH010000108.1 GCA_021791075.1 Microcaldota archaeon | reverse complement strand
ATGTTGTCACCGTGAATCCTGGCCTTGGGGTTCCGACAGTAGCGCCGTCGTCTCCATCGATAGACAACGGGCAGAGCATAACACTGACAGCAACAGCATCTGGAGGCACTACACCATACTTCTATCACTGGTATACAGGAACGCCAGGAGGATCCAATACATTGATAAACGGTGCGACAACTGACACGCTCACTACAGCACCCACCTCCACAACCAGCTACTTCGTGGTAGTAAAGGACTCTGCATACTCTCCAGTATACTCAAACTCCATAGCTGATGCTGTAACCGTAAATAGCAGGCTGTCAGTTCTCACAATAGTCCCTTCATCAGCATCAATAGACAACGGACAGTCGATAACACTGACGGGGTCGTGGACAGGTGGCACGCCCACATACACGGTCAAGTGGTATACCGGTCCGAGCGCGAATACGTGCGCGCAGGATTCCTCGAACGTCATTGCAACCTATTCGGGACTCTCGTCAACATCTAACTCAATAGTTGTGTCGCCAACTGCAACGAACGGATACTGCATAGGCGTGACCGACTCTGCGAATACGCCTGCGACTGTAAATACAGTAACCAGCACCGTGAATGTCAATGCTGCGCTTGGAATACCATCAGCACCCTTCGTGAGCAGCAATACTGTTTTCGTAACCCAGCCTATAACCTTCTCCACCTCAGTCAGTGGAGGCACGACGCCATACTCCTACAACTTCGTAGTAATCAATGCGATCTCCCAGGCCGCGATCTTCTCGAGCGGATTCCAGTCCTCAAACAGCTACGTATACACAGCAACGCAGGCAGGCACGTTTACTACAAACGTGATAGTGAAGGACTCTTCGAGCGCTGGCGCATCTGTTACGAACTCGGTTGAGTCCTCTACGTTCAATGTAGTGGTGCCGAATGCACTGCTTGTATCCTCCATCTCACCGAACGCGCCAATAATAGACCTGGGACAGTCACTTGCGCTATCTGCATCGGGATCTGGAGGCATAACGCCGTACACTTATAACTTCATAGTGACAAACGCGATCTCCAACTCGATAGTTGCATACTCCGGAAATCAGGCAACAGGAACCTATACATTCAGCGGATCGTCCTTGGGATTATTCAATGTAAATGTCATACTCACTGACAGCGAACCGGTGACGGTCAACTCGCTTCCTGACCTGGTTACGGTGAATGCACTTCCTTCGCCTTCGACACCATCGCTGAGCACCAATATCATCTACCTTGGAAATACTGTTACATTCTCCACCTCGGTCTCCGGAGGCACCCCGCCGTTCACTTACAACTTCATAGTCATAAACTCGATCTCCTCAGGAGTCATAGCGTACAGCGGACCTGTATCCTCAAATACCTATGCTTACACAACCTCGCAGACAGGAACATTTACCGCAAATGTGGTGGTCTCTGACTCTTCAGCAGCAGGATCTGAGACTGCAAACTCTATAGAATCAAACACATTCGTTGTATACGCAGTGCCTACCCTAAGCACTCTTATTCCCTCTGCAATAAACATCGACCTTGGACAGAACGTAATATACACAACGTCCATATCAGGAGGCGTAGGCCCGTTTACGGTTAACCTGGTTGACGTAACGACTAACACAGTGGCTAATACGATGACAGGACTTGTAGACGGGAATGTGGTCTTCACTGCGATTACGCCGCCGCTTGGAACCACCGTTTACCAGGCAAATGCAGTAGATACCGGATTGGGTGACTATGCATTCAATTCACTTACGAGTACCGTAACCACAAACAGCGCGTTGGGTATCCCCACAATCTCACCCAACTCACCCAAAATCGACAGCGGTCAGAGCATAACGCTGGTTGCAACACCTGTTGGAGGAACGCTGCCATATTCATACCAGTGGTATAAGAGTTTTACAAAAGGGTCGGGATCGAACACGCCGATAATTGGTGAGACCGCGAATACGTATACTGTCTCGCCATCAACAACTACATCATACTTTGTTGCTGTAACAGACTCTGCCTCACCACAGGTTTCAAAGAACTCACTTATAAATACTGTCTCGGTCAATAACTTCCTGAACAATCCCTCGGCTCCGTCGCTTAGCTCCACAAGCATGGAGGAGGGGCAGCCAGTAGTGCTTTCCACAACCATAATAGGCGGGACTCCCCCTTATACCTACACGTTTGACATCTTCAACTCTGCCACAAACGCCTTGGTAGCTTCAAGCGGTTCACAGTCATCCAACTCGTTTACTTACATGACAACATCTACCGGAAACTATAAAGCCAATGTAACCGTAACTGACTCGGCATACTCGCCTATCACCAAGAATTCGACGATGTCAGGAGTATTTAGCGTCGTGCCGCCGCCTCCGATCCCATCTACCGGTGGAGGAGGGGGGGGACCGCCGGGACCTTACCTCCCTACGGTGATACGAAATGGGACCTGCTACGACATATCAAACTTCACGCAAGACAACCGTGAGATAATCTCGTTCGGGTCGGGAAACGCCACCTTCACGGTAATTGAGAACTTTATAACCCCTACAGACGCAGGAGTAACCATAAACAGTCAGCCCATAACAGTGCCATTGCATATGGCATCTCAGTTCCTGAGTACGCCACAGTATAACTATACAGTAAGGCTAAGGAACATCTCATACCTGCCTATATTACATACTGTGTTGGTAAGCATATGCCAGCTATCTAGAGTGACCACAACAGTACCGCAGTTTCCATCGCAGATTAACATAACGATAAGAAACAACTCGGCAAGGTTCAACGTGTACAACATCTCATCGATGCACTCGATAACCATAAACGACATCCCTCTTGGTGCCGTCTTCGTACTTAGGACCAACTCGACAGTTCCGTTCAATGCGCTCTTCACAGCGGTAAACATGACTGACGCAAACATACCGATACCTTCAGGATACGCCAAGATCCTCCTGATGAATCTCAGCCTGAGCACGTCGGCCGTCAGCGTTAATGCCACGATGCACTACGCATGCCCGCTCCCGCTTAACGAGAGCGTCGCGCCGTTCATACGCAGGAACGGCACGTGGAGCAGCATCTCGCCTTTCCTGCTCAACACGCACGGCTGCTATGTCTCATTCTCACTGGCCGATGCGACAGACCCCATAATAGGCTTGTTTGGGATACTCCCTCCATCGCCACCGAAGACAGTGACACCCACCACTGTGCCTCCGCTGATCGTGATACCGCAGGTGATCAGCAAGATAGGTGTGGCGATAGAGAACGCGGCCTTGACAGCGTCAAAGTACCCTGTCGAGACTGCCGTTGTGCTTATTGTCGCAGCGGCCATAGTGGTCTTCGCCGTAATGAGGGTCAGGCGGCACGTCAGGAGGGAGCTACAGCTGAACAGAAAGCTTTTAATTAACCAGAAGAAGAAACTTAGGCGAGTAAAGTTATGACGAGATCGAGCGGTATCCTGGCAGTCCTCATGCTTGCGGTACTGGCAGGTCTGCTCTCCTCTGCTGCTGCAGCCTCATCCGGGCCCTATTCTTTCGCATCGTCGAACAGCGCCACCAACATAAGCATAACAAGGAGCGGGACGTGCTACGTGATACACAACATGACCCAGTACAGCAACGTCACACTAAGTCTGAACGGCAGCTCGTATACGATACTGGAGAACTTCATCTCGCCACTGCAGGTCGGCATAAGCATAAACAACGTCTCTTACACGCTGAAGGGCGGCATACCGATAACGTTCGCAAAATCGTCACTTTACAACTACACGGTCGAACTGACTAGCGTGTCCTACAAGCCATACCTGCACGTGGTCTCGCTAGCTGTCTGTACGGTGCCGAAGGGAGCTCCGACGACCATATTCACGTACGTGCAGACCGTGATCAATATAACCAATGAGACCTCGCACGTCGTCATCAGGAACCTCTCGGCATTCTCCAATGTCACGGTAAACTACCGGCCGATGAACGCAACGTTCGTGCTCTCCTCGAAGTCCCTGGTTCCTGTCAGCGTCATACTCGGCATAATCAATGAGACGGGACAAAACACCACAATACCAGCCGGCTACGGAAAGCTCGAGCTGCTTAACCTGACGTCCAATTCATCCTCGACCTCGATCAGGGCTTACTTCAGATACCGGTGCACCTACATCTGCAACATAAACACCAATGGCGGATTCCAGGTAACCACAGGCGGGATCCCCCTCTACAGAGTGTGCCCGCTTGTCAGCTCGATAATAAGGCCTTTCATCTTCCGGAACGGCATATGGACCAGCATCTCTCCGACGGTCGTAAACACCGATGTGTGCTCGCTCTCCTTCGGCTTCTCCAACTCCACCGCCTACCTGCTCGGGATATTCAGCATACCTGCGCCGTCCGTTGTCACGGTAACGCCGCTGCAGAGGATAGCGTATACAATCGCGATAAACCCGGTTGAGGCCGCGGTGGTGCTCATTATAGCCGCGATAATAATAGCCGTGGGCCTCAGGAGAAGCCTGGCACACTCAAGGAGGATCCTTGAGATGAACAGAAGGATTTTAAAGCGTGCTGGAAGTAAGATAAAGAAGAGGGTTTAGACCGCCGGTCGACCACTGCGGGTTCCATCCATCCTGTGATGCGCTATGAGGCATACGCCATACATAATTATGCTGCTCTCTGACAAGGGGGGCGTAGGCAAGACCACTGTCGCCGTGAACCTGGCAGTCGCACTCAGAGGATACGGATTCAGGGTGCTGCTCATAGAGAGCGACATGTTCAATCCCTCGATCGCCTTCCATCTTGACATAGAGGCGAGAAGGCACGACTTCATAGACTATGCAGAGGGAAGATGCACGCTGGCCGATGCCGTGGTTACGCATGGACCTTCGAGCCTTGACGTCCTCCCCTGCGCCATAAACAAGAACCCGATAGCGATCAAGAAGTCCCTGGCAGACAGCTTCATGTCCGATATTGTGAGGAGGTCTGGATACGACTTCGTGATCATGGACACGGAGCCCGGTCGTTTCGAGAACGAGCTTACCAACTATGTCGACGAAGCTATGCTCCTTGCGACGCCGGATATACCGAGCGTAGTCAGCATCATAAGGCTTGGCATAGTCTTCGCAAGGCACAACGTAAAGAACAGCGTGCTGATAAACATGAGGAGGAACAAGGGATATGAGCTTAGCAGGAGCGAGATTGAGGAGGTGTCAGAGAACAGGGTGGATGGCGAGCTCCCTTACTCGGAGCTGGTCCCGGTAAGCATAAACAGGCATATCCCGGCGGTTCTGCTTAACAGGAATGCAAAGTTCTCAAGAGGCATGCGCCTACTGGCGCAGAGATACATCACCACCTCAGGGCTTGCTGACGGCAGCAGGCTAGACAAGGGCATCTTGGGCTCGATAGTTGACGGAGTTGGGGGACGGGAGAAGGGCGTCATGGTCAGGGGAAGGAGACTGGAGAAGGTACGCCAGATTGCGGAGGACGAAGAGGAGTATGAAGAGGAAGCAGGAGCATCAGCCGAAAGCGCTGGCAGGGCCGGTTCGGCCAGAGTTAAGCGGAAGGAAGTTGAACGAGGTGACAGGGTCAGGCTTATCAGGGAGGAGGTCGACAAGGAGAGGAAGGCGCTAGCCAGAGGGGTACGCGGAGCTGGCAGGATTGGATATGAGGGAGTGCTCAAAACCGGAAGCGCGGTGGCGAGAGGCGGTGTTAAGGTCGGGCAGCAGGTGGAGAGGGGAATCTCCCGCGAGAAGCAGTTACTGGCAAACGGACAGAAGAAGCGTGCCAGGAGAGCCCGTAAGGTAGTTCACGTGAAGCTCTGACCCTGCTGCGCGCATTGCCAAGTCCGGAATAGAGCATGTACGATGCCCTAAGCTTTGCTTACCTGCTCCATGATCTTCCTTGATACCTCTTTTCCGAACAGCCTCTCCACGACCGCTTCCGACCCCTCCTTTCTGAGGTCTGCAACTCCCTTTATGCCGTTGTTGTGCATCATTCTTGCCCTCACTCTTCCAACCTGCTGCAATCTTACAAGATCGGCGAGCTCCTTCTTGATGCCGTACTTGATCCTTATCCTAAGCTCGAGGAGCTGCCGCGTATTGACCCCTGACAACTTTCCAAGCTCCGTAGCGGCATATAGCAGCCAGTCGGCGTTGGTTATCTTCGAGTATACCGCCCCGGGGGTCGTGGAGAATGCCTTGGTGAGATCCTGCTCGGTCTTCTCGTTTATCCAGCCGTAGATCATCATCGCCGTGCTCATCGGCTTGACGGGATCGTAGAATAGCAGCTCCTCGGAGTCGTAGTCAACGCTTGTGTTGTTGAGCATGTACTGATAATGGAGGAATGCCTCGGCCGCATCGTCCGTGCTCCTCACGTAAGGCCTCATCTCAATCGTATTTGTTATCATGAATAGGTTTGCTATGTCATCCCTCTCCTTCATCAGGGAGTCGAGCATCCATCTTGCGGAGAGCGGATCTATGTAGAGCTCGCTCACCCTCGCCCCTATCTTTGTGGTAACGTAGACGCTTCCCCTCTTCTCCAGGAATCCCCACCTGACCAGCTCCTCGAGTATGTCACTTACTATCGAATTCATCTCGGACATGCTCGAGTACTGGTAGCCGTAGAGCGTCTCGCCCAGGAAGGCGAGTATCGACTCCTCCGTGGTGAGGAATCTCTCGGCGATGAATGCGAGGATGTGTGTCCTAAGTATGGGAAGGACTCCGAGTTTCGAGACTACCGGTTCGAGTTCCGCGGCTATGTACCGCTCGTAGAGGTCGTTTATCTCGCCCCTCGACTTTGCAATAAGAAGTGCCCTGCCGTAATCGTCGTACTTCGGCCTTCCCGCCCTTCCAAAGAGCTGCGTAACCTCATTGACGCTGATTCTCTCCGATCCCTCGCCTTCGCTGTACCTGCTCGTATCCCTGACGACAACCGTGTGCGCAGGCATATTGATGCCCAAAGCCAGGGTCGTTGTTGATCCTATCGCCTTGACCAGGCCCGCCCTGAATGAATCCTCAACAATCCTTCTCTGCTCATTGACAAGTCCACCGTGGTGAAATGCAACGCCCTTCTCTATAAACCTTGCGAGCTTCTCGCACTGCGCAGTCGGCTTGTCGAGTGCGTGGAGCACCCTGTTCGACAGGACCTTCAGTTCCGCCTTCTCGCTCCCTGTCAGGTAAGGGAGCACTACATCGCCGAGTTTCTCCGCGCCCGATTCCGCGTTCCTCTTCGTGCTGTAGAATAGTAGTATCTGCTTCTTCTTCTCCAGCGTATCCTGCGCTATTCTCAGCTCCGGGATCTTGTGGGTGCCGAGTAACTTCTCCTCCCTGTCGCCGTAATAGACTGTCGAGTTCAGCTCTATGCCCTTTTCCAGCAGCACAGGCCTGTAGTCGCTCTCTATGAGCTCCGCCTTGAACCACTCCGCTATCTCGTTCGCATTTCCAACGGTTGCGCTGAGAGCTATTATCTGCGCCTCGCGGGATATCCTCTTCAGCCTTGACATTAGTATTTCGAGCGTGGGGCCCCTTCCAGAGTCGTCGAGCATGTGGACCTCGTCGAAGACGATGCATCCGATTCCCTCGAGCCAGTCGGCGCCGTGACGTATGAGGCTGTCCAGCTTCTCCGTCGATGCAAGGATTATGTCGTACTCGGAGAGCCATTGGTCGAGCGAGTCGAGGTCGCCTATTGACATCGCGATCTTCAGGCCGGGATATGACTTCTTGAGGTCCTCGTACTTCTCGCTGACGAGCGCGCGCATTGGAGCCACATAGACGGCCTTCCTCCTTCCTGTGATCACTGACTTTATCATCGCCATCTCGGCGATGAGCGTCTTCCCGCTGGCAGTCGGCGCAGCTATCACGAAGTTCTTTCCGTCAAGAAGGCCGTTCTCCACGGCGAGCTCCTGCGGCGGCGTCAGCTTTGTTATCCCCTGACCTGCCGCTGCCTCTATGAACTCCGAAGGGAGAATTCCGGTGAGAGAATCGAGTTTCATGGCATCGACAGAATAAGTACATTGGTTATGAAACCTTTTATCCCTTCCCTAAGCTAAGCCTGCTTGCGCATCTCTGCTCTCAGCGATTCGTAGAGCTCGCCATGAAGCTCCCTTCTCGTCCTTGTCAGTAGCGCGGTTGCCGTGGCGTCGACATCATTGCCGTATCCATAATAGAGAAGTAATGATACCAGTACAGAGCCGACAACGTACTTGAGTCTCCTGTAGTCCGGATTGCCATCGATCAGCTTAAGGAAGTAGTCATTGCTGGCCCAATTCTTCACACCGTTGAGATCGTGCTCTATCTCTTCCTTGAACGCCCTGAGCGTCGATCTTGCTATATCAGTGAAGTCCTCCCCATAGAGATCCTTAATGTTATAGATTATGGTCTCCACTCTGTTGCGGTTTCCACGGGTCACGAATGCCAGGCCGAGGAAGATGGCGGCTCCCTCCTCCGTGGCGGAGGCCATGAAGTTTACCAGCCGATTCACTCTTGGGAGCCTGTTGCAGCCTACATCAAAAGCGTCTCTTGCCAGATGACCCAGCTCATGGCCTATGACATAGTCTCTGTTTGTGAGCGGTAGACTGGCAAGGTTTGGATGAAGGACGTATACTCCTGTCCCGGGATAATACTTGCCAAGAAGATTTCTTTCCATCTCCTTTACCCTAACCTTGAATGCCAATCTACGTCCAGCAAGCTCTTCGTAGTACTCGGCGGCCTCTCCTGAAACACTGCGGGCGTAACTTAGAAGCTCGTACGCTTCAGCCCTTCTGGCCATGATCCCTTTTTTCGTCATCGCTGATTCATGATCCGGAGCCCGGAGTACCAGCTTTAGGATCTCTTCAACTCTCCCTGCCAGCGCCGATCCGGCTCTCCTGAGCGCCGGATGAGGCATACGCTCTCTCTCTATAATAACCATGATATAATTACGCCTTTTCTGGTATTTAAGCACAACTGAAAATGACAAAATAACTGACGATTTCTGTTATTCTGACATGCCCTGGTCAGGACATCTCTATCGTCTCTTCAGAGTATCCGAGGCCTATGAGTGCCTTCTTCGCCGCCATGGTGTGGTCGCCCTGGAGCTCTATCATCCCGTTCTTGTAGGTGCCGCCGCAGGCGAGTATCCTCTTGAGCTCCTTCGCCGTCCTCTCCATCTCCTCCCCGGAGAGTCCGGATACTACAGTCATGTACTTCCTGAACTTCTTCTTCTCCTTGAATATCTTTATGCGCCTGTTTGTCTCCCTGTCCAGCGCCTCGCATACGCATATCTCCTTTGGGAGTCCGCACTTCGGGCACATCTCAGGCATTAGGACTTGGCACCTCTCTCGTTGAGCAGTGTAAGTATCTGGGCGATCGTCCTCTTCATCTCCCTTATCTTGGTCTTCTTGCTCGCCACCCCGGTGGAGGCAATCTTTCTCCTCTCTATCCCGATGTCGAGTCGAAGCTCCTTGAGCTTGGCGTCGAGCGACTCCTTTGACAATCCCCTGAGGTCTCTTATCTTCATGGTTATCATTATGGCTTTTCTCAAATATAAGCTTATTGGGTTCTTGGCGGAGGCGCGCTGCTCGCGGCCGCGATGCTCTTGGGGAGCTCTACCTTCTTCACCTTCCTGTGCGGGAAGACAGTGCCCGGCTGGACTATCCTCACCTGTATCCCTATGGCCCCGTACTTGGGATAAGACGCGACCTTGGCCTCGTCGACGAGCTTCGTGACGTTCCCGGCCTTCGGCAGGTATCCAAGCCTGACCTTCATCTGCTTCGCCCTTGCGCCCTTGGCCGCAAGCTTTCCCGTTGCGACTATCTCGGCCCCGAGGGCGCCGTTGTTCATTATCTCCTTTATCATCGAGTGGAGGAGCCTCCTCGCATTCATTCCCCTCTCGAGAGAGTTCGCGATGTACCTGGCCACGAGCCTCGGCTCGAGCCTCTGGTTCTTGACCTCCGCAACGCTTATCTGCGGATTCTCTATCTTGAACTTCTTCTTCATGTTCTCAGTGAGCGAGTCGATCGTCTCTCCGCCCCTTCCGATGACCCTTCCCGGATTCGTGACATAGGTGGTTATCCTGGTTATGACCGGGGTCTTCTGTATCTCTACCCTCGAGAATCCAGCCCTGCTCAGCTCCTTCTCCAGGTACTTGGATATCCTCTGCTTTACCAGCAAGTCATCTATGAATTTTCTCTCGACTACCACTATATCACGCCAATACCTTTGCCTTCTCGGGGGCTTTTGCCGCCTCCTTCGCCGGAGCGGCCTTTGCCGGTGCCGCCTTTGCCTTCTTAGTGGCAGGAGCGGCCGCCTTCTTCTCGTTGATCCTCATCTTTGCCTTTCCTTTTATCAGGTACTTCATCCTGCCGGTGATAGCCTTCTCGTGGCCCTGCGCGAGCGCGATCTCGACCTTCGCGTACTCTATGTCGCTGTGGTTTATCGCCCCTCTCCCGTACATTCCCCTTCCCCAGGAGATACTTCCCTTAGACGGATACCTTCTCTCTATCCTCGTCTTGTTTGCCGACGAGTGTATTACTATCATCTCCTCGCCCTCGAAGCCGTTGTTCTTCGCGTTGCCGATTGCGTTGAGAAGGGCGAGCCTGACCTCGTTCGCCGCCTTGACAGGATACGCGCCCTTCCTTCCTCCGAGCTCGTGCCTCGAGCCCATGTGCTTCGAGAACCTCTTGTAGGCGATCGGCATCTCCATCGAGATGACGCCGTCAAGCACGGCGAGGGCCCTGCTCACCTTCATGTACCTTATCGCATCGCATGCGGCGACAAGGTCCTTGTAGCTCGCGTTGATGTTGTAGCGCTGAGCGAAGACGATTCCCTCCTTGTCAAGATTGAACGAGTATTTCATATCACTTCACCGCGAGGAACTTGCTTCCTCTCGTAGCCCTGATGCCAGGAGCAGAGTGCACCACGTGCTTGGTCGTGTGCGAGAAATCTCCGAGCCTGTGCCCGAGATGCTCTGCCTGAATCGTGAACTCCTTGAAGTCCTTCCCGTTGTGGACGGCAAACTTCATCCCGATCCATTGCGGAAGTATGACTGCCTCTCTTGTGTGGGTCCTTATTGTGTCGGTGCCACCGGACTTCCTTACCTCCTCTGCCTTGGCTATAAGCTCCTTGTACTGCACACCCATTCTCTTGATAGCCCTCCTCTCCCTTGACCTGAGCATTGGCAGGTACTGTTCCATGGTAAGGGTCTTGAGGTCCTCCGGTTGCTTTCCTCTGAATGTGAATATTCTAGCCATCTACTCAGCCTCTCTTCTTCCTTCCTACTCTCCTCGCGGCAATGTGTCCGACCTTCGCCCCAGGAGGCGCATTCCTCGAGGTCATGCTCGAAGCTCCCTTGTGGTGCTGCTTTCCTCCGAACGGATGGTCGACAGGGTTCGACTTGACTCCCCTGTGTCCAGGCCAGTAAGCGTTTATCGCATGCTTCATGTAGTGTGCCTTTCCTGCCTTGAGAATCGGCTGTGCCTCCCTTCCGCCCCCTGCGACTGCACCTATCTCTGCCCTGCAGTCGTTCGACAGGAATAGAGTCTGCTTTGAGGGGAGCAGAACGTTGACCTTGTCGCCTATGTGCGCAAGCACAGTGGCGAAGTTTCCTGCCGCGCGGGCCATCTTGCCTCCGTCTCCCGGCTTGACCTCTATGTTGTATATCAGCATTCCGTCAGGAATGGTGCTGAGCGGAAGGACGCTGCCGAGCGAGATCTCCGCCGACCTTCCCTCCTGTATCCTGTCCCCTATCTTTATTCCTTCCGGGGCGAGAAGTATGTTCTCTCTTGAATCGTCATACTTTATCCTCATGAGTGGAGCCGTGTGACCCGGATCGTCTATGAACTCGACCACCTCTCCGATCATCTTCCCGTCCTTGAGCGGCACGTCGTACTTGACGTCAGCCTTGAACGTGTTTGGCGGCCTTCTGAATGCACGGCCTCCCTTCCCACGCCTTTGTACTCGTATCTTCTTTCCCATCGTTCTCCCTTGTTGTCAGACAAGCTTCAGCTTCCTCGCTATGTCGCTTGCCTTGGACTCCTTGCTTATCTTTATGTATGCCTTCTTGGAGTTCTTTATCGTCGTCGATGTGTTCACGTTGACGACCTTGACTCCGAACGTCTTCTCGAACTCCTCCTTTATCTCCTTCTTGTTGGATCTCATGTCGACGACGTACATTATTATGTTGTCCCTGTCTACCATTCCGAGAGCCTTTTCCGTTGCAATTGGATACAGCAGTGATGTCATGTGATCAAGCCTTTATTCCGACCTTTCCTTCGTTGAGCGCCTTCTCGACGTTCTTCACTGCGCTCTCGCTCCAGATCGTTATCCTCGGCGAGGCTCCCGGCGCGAGCTTTGCGATGGTGAGCTCCGAGAGGCTGCAGACGTCAAATCCCGGGATGTTCCTTCCGGCCTTCTCTATCTTCGCGGCATCGTTAGCCACTATGAGTATGTTCTTCCTGAACTTTCTCTGTTTTGAGAGCCTCCTCAGCCCCTTTCTCCTCGAATTGGAGCGCGACCTCTCTACTTCCTGGTCGAACCCAAGCGCGTCGATGACCTTGACGAGGTCCCTGGTCTTTGCGACCTTCTCTATCGCGTCGTCCAAGACTATCGGAAGAGCCTTTCCCTTGAGATCGTGATTTACCTTTACGAGATCTGACTTTGCGCATCCCGCAATTGCAGACTCTATTGCGCGTATGTACTCCTTCCTGTTTATGTTCTCGACGATCTTCTTCTCGAGCTTGTGCGGGTGCGCCCTCCTTCCCTTTGTTGCCGAAGGTATTCTCCTGACGTCTCCCTGGGCTCCGCCTCCGAGGGCCTGCCTAGGCCTGATCGCGGTACCCATGTGCCTGCCACGCCTCCATGCTGCATCGTACCTTCCGACGTAAACTGCGGTGGTGTCTATACCTGCTAGCAGCGAGTGCGCCTGCGGCTGGTAGTCGAGGCTCTGCTCCGCGAGTAGTGCACGCCTGAGAAGGTCTATCCTGTACTCTCCGAGGAAGACCTCCGGGAGTGAGATGCTCTTTGCAGACTTGCCGTCCAGTTGGTATAGTGAAACGTCCATGATCATGCGCCCTGCTTTGATGCCTGTGAGAAGTATAGTATTTGAGGTGCCTTTGCCTTCTCGGTGGCCCTGATCGACTTCCTTATCCTGATAAGCCTCTTCGAAGGCCCAGGAATCGATCCATCGACGACAATGAAGTCGTTCTTAATGTTGCCGAAGTTCGGGAAGCCGCCCTTTACGTTGACGGATGCAACGTCGGCAGCAGCGCCTACCCTCAATATCCTCTTGTTTATCTCCGTCCTGTAGTTGTATCCCATGTGACCGGAGTGCGGCACCGTGTACATGACCTTTGCCGGATGCCAAGCCCCGAGGACCCCCACGTGCCTGATCTTTCCGGTTGCCTTCCTGTACTGCCTTGAAACACCGAATCTCTTGATGACTCCCGACCATCCCTTTCCCTTGCTTATCGAGGTAACGTCGATATAATCTCCGGCATTGAGGACGTCGCTTATCTTGACCTCCTTTCCGAGCCACTTCTCTATGAACGCAATTCTCTCGCCGCTGTCCTTTCCGCCGACAGGCATCTCGAATCTCATTATTCTCTTGTTGGCAAATCCAATGTCGGTAGGATCGAGATAGAAGAGTGCGTTTACTCTCTCGAACTCCGCGGCCTTGGCCTTGAAGTCGGCGAGATCGTTCTTCTTGATCTTGTTTATGCCCACTTTCTTTGCAAGATTGGCATCGTATACCTCAGAGAAAGGCTCCGTGTAGAGATAGTCCTTCTTGTACGCTCTCGCGCCGTACAGGTAGATCTTTGGCATCTCGAGCACGGTGACGGCCCTCGATACCTCGGTTCCCTTCGAAGGAGACTCCGAGTCGTCAACCATGGTCAGGTGGGTCATCCCAGCCTTGAATCCGACGAAGCCCTGGAACGACGGCTCTGCTACTGAAGGCCATGTCCTGACCCTCGGCATCTGTCTCTGGGCCCTTCTGTGCGGCCAAAACTCTAGAGACCCTTTTCTCATGCTGACCATATGGCATTACCCTGAACGAATAGTTACCTAGGAGATACCTGAAGATAACGAGTATGCAGTACCTAACCTTTCTCAGAATATATTTATATACCTTATCAATTCCCCGGCTTGAGGCAGTAATATATGCTTTTAGCACGGGATCGCCAGAATCGTAGAAAATATATAAAAGGCATCAAACACGGCATATGCCCGAAAGTGTGATACGGGATTCGTTTGAGAGTGGGATCGTGGTAGAGAGCTCAGGTCTGGAAGGGGCATAATATTGGCCGGAGGAGCGGGCCATGGCGTATAAGGATACTTCCGAAGCCCGGGAGATGCTGGCCAACTACAGGGGGAAGGTCGAGTTCTGGGGCTATATGTTTAGAAATAAGGAGTTGCATGCGGATTTTACAGAGGCATATCTGCTCCAGGCCAAGTTCGCCGAAGTCGACATGGAAGGGTCCAGATTCGTCAATGCAGACATAAGGGAGGTGATATCGGGGCGGAAACGGGGGTAGGAGCGGACTGAAGGAGATAATCTCCGATTTGAGGTCGGACGAGGGCAGCATAATCATGCGCGAGACAAGGCGTTAGTCGTCACTTCAGCTTTGAGATAGCGGAATCGG
>JAJYXH010000096.1 GCA_021791075.1 Microcaldota archaeon | reverse complement strand
ATCTCCACTCTCGCAAACAGCGTAACGCTGCAGAGTGGGGATATCGAGAATCTTACATTCCAGTGCGGGAACATTGGCCCTATAGGAACAGCATTCACTGGATATCTATGGATCCGGTATAACTCAGAATCTCAGAACGGCCTAGTATCCCGGTTTGCGGTCGTCTCAACCTCGGTGGAGACTGTCGGTGCTCCTAGCACAACATCCCTGAGCACAAGCACCACCTCGTCGACCACATCCTCGACCTCGACCACGTCAAGCACGACCACGATACCTGCGGCACAGTACATCTACTGCGTGGGCACACCCTACCAAAGCCCCTACAACTACGTCTACTACGCGCCCATCTCCTCCACCGGAGTCGGCTCCTGGACCTCAAGCACCTCCTATCCTGTTGCGATGGAATATGCCGGCTGCTCAATCTCCAGCGGCTACATCTACTGCGTGGGCACATTCGGCCAAAGCCCCTACAACTACGTCTACTACGCGCCCATCTCCTCCACCGGAGTCGGCGCCTGGACCTCAAGCACCGCGTATCCTGTTGTGATGTTCTCTGTAGGCTGCTCAATCTCCAGCGGCTACATCTACTGCGTGGGCGCAGGCCAAAGCCCCTCCCACGTCTACTACGCGCCCATCTCCTCCACCGGAGTCGGCGCCTGGACCTCAAGCACCTCATATCCTATTGGGATGGGCGATGCCGGCTGCTCAATCTCCAGCGGCTACATCTACTGCGTGGGCGCAAACGACCAAAGCCCCTACAACTACGTCTACTACGCGCCCATCTCCTCCACCGGAGTCGGCGCCTGGACCTCAAGCACCTCTTATCCTATTGAGATGTACGGTGCCGGCTGCTCAATCTCCAACGGCTACATCTACTGCGTGGGCGCAGGCCAAAGCCCCTCCAACTACGTCTACTACGCGCCCATCTCCTCCACCGGAATCGGCGCCTGGACCCCAAGCACCACGTATCCTGTTGCGATGTACGCTGCCTACTGCGAGATCCCGGGCTCCGGCGGCGGCTACCTCGGCGGCGGAGGGCCGAACTGATCTGTGGGATAATACTGCGATCGTCATTCGCTCAACCCCGCCAGCTAGTATTATAAAGATACGCTGGGCATGGAATTCTAAATCGTAACTCACAGTCTGCAGTATAGCCAAATTAGTGCTTAAATGAGCAGTGTCTGCATAAGAATCGCGGGGGCAAACGGGGACGGGGTAGAGTCCAGCGGAGAACTCCTGATAAAGGTCGCTTCGAGGAACGGCTTCCATGTCTTCGGTTACCGCGGATACCAGTCAATAATAAGGGGAGGGCACGTCTGGTACCAGATCCGGATCAGCGACCAGGAGCTCCACAGCCACGGAGAGAGGGTAGACATACTCGTTGCGCTCAACCAGGACTGCATAAAGAACCAGAAGAGCCACCTCAATGACGGCGCGGTAGTCATATACGATCCTTCAAAGATAAACGTCAAGGAACTCGAGGGGATGAACGTAAGGCCCGTTCCTATCCCAATACTCGACATAGCGGTCAAGATAAGCGGCGACCCGATCATGAGGAACGTGGCCGCAATAGGCGCGGTACTCAAGTTTGTCGGCATAAACATCAAGGCCTTCAACGATGTCGTCACTAGCAGGTTCCTCAGGAAGGGGCAGAAGATCGTTGACAACAACATGGCCATAGCCACCGAGGCTTACAATTACCAGGGCGTCTCGACCCTGTACAACGTCAAGGGGGACGGGAAGCAGAGGTATGCGATGGACGGCAACACGGCCCTCTGCATAGGCGCCTTTGCCGGAGGCTGCAAGTTCTACGCGGCTTACCCTATGACTCCTGCCAGCGGGCTTCTCCACTGGTTCGCCGCCCACGAGAACAAGGGCGTCATGTTCAAGCAGACAGAGGACGAGATCGCCGCTATCAACATGGCGATCGGAGCCGCGAACGCCGGAGTGAGGTCCATGTGCGGAACCAGCGGCGGAGGATTCTCCCTGATGGCCGAGGGCGTTGGCTTTGCCAGCATGCTAGAAGTGCCATTGGTCGTCGTGGAGTCGCAGAGGACCGGTCCAAGCACGGGACTTCCGACAAAGACAGAGCAGGCAGACCTTCTCTTCGTAATGCACGCATCGCAGGGCGAGTTTCCAAAGATAGTGGTTGCTCCGCGAAACATAAAGGAGTGCTTCACCGTAGGTTACCAGGCTTTCAATCTTGCAGAGAAGTACCAGTGCCCAGTGCTTGTGTTGCTGGACCTCTATCTCTCCGAGCACATAGAGAGCGTGGAAGGCGGATTCGACCTGGATGCTGTCACGGTAGACAGGGGCAAGCTGGTACTGTCAAACACAACGGGCGGAAGGTTCAAGAGATACGAGATAACCGAGGATGGCATCTCGCCTAGGGGAATACCAGGGACTCCCGGCACAGAGTTCATCGCACCCAGCGACGAGCACAACGAGTACGGTGACCTCATCAGCGACGCTTTCTCCGGAATAGACGAGTACGTGGAGATAAGAAGGCAGATGCACTCGAAGAGGATGAGAAAGATGAAGACGATGCTAAAGAACGAGAACATCTTCTATCCAAGCGTGGAGAACGAGGCTGCAAACTACTTCTTCGTTACATTCGGGTCAACGACGGAGCCTGCCACGGAGGCGATCGAGCTCCTGAAGGCGAGAGGAGTCAATGTCGGACTTATATCGTTCAACTATCTCATGCCACTTGACAAGGAGAGGACTGCAGCGATTCTCAAGGGAAAGAAGCTGATAAACGTCGAGTGCAATTATACTGGACAGCTCGCGCAGGTCATAAGGACGAACACGGGAATCGAGATAAAGAACAGCATACTAAAGTATGACGGAGAGGCGATAACCGGAGAGGAGATCGCCGCAAAGACTGCGGAGGTAATAAAGAACTTCAAGTGATACTATGGTAGACCAAGCAAAACCAAAACAGGTTTATACCTCAGCAAACAAGCCGATATGGTGTCCAGGGTGCCTCGTAGGCGATACCCTAGTTGTATCAAATCCATCAGTCAAGCCTATAAGGGAGGTAAAAGTCGGAGATAAGGTGCTTACCGCAAACGGTATCTACAAGAAGGTCGCAAAGACGATAGAGCACCACCACACCGGGCTGTTGTACAAGATACGCGTAAAGGCTTTCGGATCAGTCAGTGCAACCCCAGAACACCCGTTCGTAGGTGTAAGGAAAGCAAGAATCGGAGAAGGCATGTTTGCAGAGCAGAAGATAGAGGCAGAGGAGTTGAGAGTTGGCGACTATCTGGTATTCCCAATAATGAGCGAGATTAGGGACATTCAGTCCATGCCCTTCGTGTATGATAAGAAGCTCAAAGACACGAGAAGCAAGGCTCTGCCTGAATCGCTTGTCCTGGATGGCAGGCTCCTTAAGCTGTTTGGATATTACATAGCCGAAGGCAGCTCCCATGGCAGGTCAATAATATTCAGCCTTAGTAAGAGCGAAACAGAATTTATCGATGATATAATGTCAATTATGGGGGAGCTGTTTGGGCTCAGGGGGAGCAAAAGGCCTGACAGAGACGGTGACGGTATAGATATCGTATTCTATTCCTCATACCTCGCCGAGATCTTCAAACAACTATTCGGTGGATCTGCAGCGAGCAAGCAGATACCGCACGACTTCATGTTCCTTCCAAAAGAAAAGCAGTCGGCACTGCTTAAGGGGCTATGGAGGGGAGACGGCTACTTCGATGATGTCAAAGCCGGATATGCCACAATCTCTGTTGTACTGTCAGAGCAGGTAAAGCTACTACTGTTGAGGCAAGGAATAGTGCCAACCATTTACAACGAACCTGCACACGGAATTCATAAGAAGTCATACGGGATATATGTAGTCCGCGGCGAAGACTATAACAGACTTGCCGATATTGTTGGAGTAGACTTCCACAGGGAAAAACCTGGAAAGAACCACTCAATAATCATGAAGAATAATCGCGTCTATCTTCCTATAAGATCAATCAATACCTTAGAATACGACGGCCCAGTCTATGACTTGACAATGGACGATCCTGGACATACTTTTGTCACAAACATAACTGCTTCAGGCAACTGTGGGGACTTCGGGGTCTTCGCAGGAATAACGAAGGCCGTGACCGACCTGGGCCTCGACAAGAGCAAGATCGCCATAGTCTCGGGAATAGGGTGCAGCTCCGCGATGCCGCACCCGTTCAGCACCTATGGCATCCACAGCCTCCACGGAAGGCTCCTGCCGAACGCATCAGGCATGAAGCTTGCAAACGATGAGCTTGTGATTATAGGAACAGGAGGAGATGGTGACGGCTACGGCATAGGCGTAGGACATCTGGTCCACACGGCAAGGAGAAACATCGACATGACCTACATCGTCATGAACAATGAGATATACGGACTCACTACAGGACAGGCATCGCCCACAACGTTCGTCGGCCAGAAGACAAAGTCCACCCCGTTCGGGAGCATAGAGACTCCGGAGAATCCTCTTGCTATTGCACTGGTTGCAGGTGCCACATATGTCGCCCGCGCATTCTCTGGAGACCCGAATCACATGGCGGAGCTGATAAAGAACGGGATACAGCACAGGGGCTTCTCGATAATAGATGTATTCAGCCCGTGCGTCACTTTCAACGACTACAACACATACGATTGGTACAGGAAGAGGCTCTACAAGCTTGAGCAGTCAGACCACGATCCGACCAACAAGGTGATGGCGTACGAGAGGACCATCGAGGCCGAGACCACCAACTGGGAGAAGATCCCAATAGGCCTGTTCTACAAGGCTAAGAAGCCCACGTACAGCGACCTCGACATGCTGCTGAAAGAGGGCCCGCTGGTCAAGCAGCCGTTCCCTACAAAGGAGAAGGTGCAAGAGATATTAAAGGAGTATATCTAATTCATAATTGGTATTTTAGATGGCAGGAATAGTCGGATACGGGGTTTACATCCCAATATACAGGATAAGGGTAGAGGATATAGCGAAGGTCTGGAATGAGGACGCAGAGGCAATAAAGCACGGGCTCGGGATAAGAGAGAAGACCGTGCCCGGTCGCGACGAGGATGCCGCAACAATAGCCGTCGAGGCCTCAAGGCGCGCGGTGGTCCATTCGGGACTCTCCCCTGATAAGATACAGGCCGTCTATGTCGGATCGGAATCCCATCCTTATGCCGTGAAGCCAACAGCAACGATAGTCAAGGAGGCAATAGGGGCGGGCACTGCGGTCATGACATCAGATCTCGAGTTCGCATGCAAGGCAGGCACGGCAGGAATGCAGATGGTAATGGGTCTCGTCGACAGCAGGATGATAGAGTACGGGCTCGCAGCAGGCAGCGACACGTCGCAGGGAAGGCCCGGCGACGCGCTCGAGTACACTGCAAGTGCGGGCGGAGCGGCATTCATCATAGGAAAGGAGAAGAAGGAGGTAATCGCAGATATATTAAAGACTGTGAGCTACACCACCGATACTCCCGACTTCTGGAGAAGGGAGGGCGCAGGGTTCCCGTCGCACGGAGGGAGGTTCACCGGAGAGCCTGCGTACTTCAAGCACATACAGAATGCCACGAAGCTGCTCTTTGAGACAACAGGATTCAAGCCAACCGACTTCAAGTACGCGGTCTTCCACCAGCCAAACGGGAAGTTCCCAACGAATGTCGCAAAGATGCTCGGGTTCAGCGAGAAGCAGATAGAGCCCGGCCTTCTTACCCCGATAATAGGAAATACATACTCAGGAGCATCAATGCTCGGCCTCGCCGCGACCCTTGACGTGGCAAATGCAGGGGACAAGATACTCGTAACGAGCTTCGGTTCCGGTGCCGGAAGCGACTCGTTCGCGATCCAGGTCACGGACAGGATAGACGACAAGAGAAAGAGGTCGGTAAAGGTGCAGGATCTGATAAACGCTCACAAGAAGTACGTGGACTACTCGACCTACCTGAAGAACAGGGGATCGATAAGGAAGAGGTAACGACCATGAGAGATGTTGCAATAATAGGCGTAGGGCTCTCGAAGTTCGGCGAGAGATGGGACTCCGGAATAAAGGAGCTCATGGCCGAGGCGGGGCTCATGGCGCTGGAGGACGCAAACATCTCGAGCAACGAGATCGAGATGATCTTCGGCGGCACTATGGCCTCCGGAAGATTCATGGGCCAGGAGCACGTCGCCGCGCTCATGTCTGACCAGCTCGGGTTAAACAACATTCCTGCGGTGAGAATAGAGAATGCCTGCGCCAGCGGAGGCAGTGCACTGCGGCTAGGCTACATGGCGGTCTCGAGCGGAATACACGACATTGTGGTCGTCGGCGGAGTGGAGAAGATGACTGACGTTACCGCTTCTGAGGCAACTACCGCGCTCGGAGGTGCCGGAGACCAGGAGTGGGAACTATTCCAGGGCATAACCTTCCCGGGACTATATGCGATGATGGCTAAGAGGCACATGCATGAGTACGGCACCACGGAGGAGATGCTCGCATCAGTTGCGGTAAAGAACCATGCCAATGCTATGAAGAACAAGTTCGCCCAGTTCCACAAGAACCTCACGATCGAAGAGGTCATGAAGTCGAAGGTCGTCTCAGACCCGCTCAAGCTTCTCGACTGCTCACCAATATCGGACGGAGCAGCGGCGATCGTCCTTGCTCCGCTCGACAGGGCGAGGAAGTTCAATGATACTCCTATAAAGATACTCGCAAGCACGCAGGCGAGCGACACCCTCAGGCTCGCAGAGAGGGACAGTCTGAGCGGAATAAAGGCCACCACCATTGCGGCCGACAAGGCGTACAGGCAGGCAAAGGTCACGCCAAAGGATATCGATATCGCGGAAGTCCACGACTGCTTCACGATCGCAGAGATAATGGCCATGGAGGATCTTGGATTCTACAAGAAGGGCAAGGCAGGAAAGGCGATTCTTGACGGAGAGACCGCATTGGGATCGAAGCTCTCGGTGAACACGAGCGGAGGCCTCAAGGGATGCGGCCACCCTGTCGGAGCCACAGGGGTCAAGCAGGCCGTCGAGGTCGTCTGGCAGCTCAGGGGAGATGCAGGGGAGAGGCAGGTCAAGGGAGCCAACATAGGGCTGACGCACAATGTCGGCGGAAGCGGCGCCACATCGGTTGTGCACATATACAAAAGAGCGGATTGATGCTTATGGAGAAACCTTCGGCGGGATTATGGAGAAAGATCAAGGCAAGGTACAATCTGGTTGGTAATTCTTGCAAGACCTGTGGAAAGGCCTACTTCCCTCCTCGCATAGTCTGCAGGAAGTGCGGGAGAGAGTCGAAGATGGAGAACAAGAAGTTCAGCGGAAACGGCGAAGTATACTCATTCACGAAGATCAGGGTGCCGCCTGACACCTTCAAGGACGAGGCACCTTACATCGTCGGGGTTGTAAAGCTCGACGAGGGTCCGATGGTGGAGGGGCACATACTCGAGAACGGAACGGAGATAAAGATAGGAACAAAGGTAAGATCCGCATTCAGGAGAATGTATGTCGACGGGGAGGAAGGGCTTATCTACTACCACTACAAGTTCGAGCCGGTATAGCCGGTCCTACCCGATCATAAGGAGCTTCACGTAATCGGTCTTCCTGCTAGACTCTATAGGCGTGGCAATTGTCCTGGTGCTTATCGTTGTGGGAGTTATAGGGATAGGAAACCTATTGCGCGGTTTCTGGGAGATGTCCCAGTTGCACAAAGTACGGCCTTCCAAATAACCTATAATCTGAGGGACATGTGGTCCTGGTCGATGTATCTTCCCTTTCTCTTGACATAGCCCGATGCCGTTCCCCACCTAACAAAACCAAATTTTCTATAGAGCCTTTCAGCGTCCCTGTTGATTGCCATCACCGAGAGGTCGAGTATCTCAAACTTCCCCCTTGACCTCTTTATTATTTCCTTGATTAGCGCGGTGCCTATGCCACTTCCTCTCATATCCCTCACTACCCGTATGCCCAGGTTTGCAACATGCGATGTCTCCGAATCCGGGGTATCAAGCTTCTTCACATAGCAGAATCCGACCACCCTCTTCCTGTCCTCGGCAACTATGTAGATCAGGTCTCCCGATTTTATCTCTGAAGCGAGTTTCTTGGCCCATGGTTTCATAACCTTCCTATCAGGCTTCTTCAGCCGGTTCACGTCGCCGAAATTCCTGTCCTTTGCGGCTTCTGCATATCCCTGCATGTAGATATCGAATATCTGGGGAAAATCCCTCTTCTGTACCGGCCTTATCCTCATAAGTCTCAATCATCTTTGGCGTATTTGCTTATTAATGCTTTTAGTTGCCCTCTTGTCGAGAAGTAGCGATGGTTTGCTGCCTTCCTCAACCTGTTCATGATCCCCATGCCAATGCCCCCCTCAGGAAACGACTCCACTATCGCAAAGTCAACCTCAAACCCATCGACCTTTATCAGGCTGTCAAAGAGACTGCTTGCCACCTTCTCAATACTCTTTCGGCTGCCAAGGTCAAGGACCGTTACGCCCCATCTCCCCAAGGCCCTGCACGACTCCCGTGATCCAATGAACGCATAATTGTCCATGCCGCTGACAGTCTTTCTGATCGCCGAAGGCCGTCCGGTATAAAGGAAGAGAGGAGTCTTTGGCGAGTAATGCCTGTACCTCATGCCAGGCGCACTTGCAACCTTTGACGTGGCAAGGCCTCTCGCAGCCTTTGTTATCTTCGGTTTCCTGCCGAATGCCTCTGCGATCTTCTCTGCCGGAAATGCACCGGGCCTAAGGACTGTAAAAGTCTTCAAGTCAAGGATCGTCGACTCTATTCCCTTCCTGCTGGATCCAGAGTCTATTATCACATCGACCTTCCCGTCAAAGTATCCTGTCGCGTGGCTTGCCTTTGTCGAAGACGGCATCTTTGAAGGATTTGCGCTTGGAGCCGCTATCGGAGTCCTGCTCTCCCTTATGAGTTCAAGCGCAACCTTGTGGTCGGGCATCCTTATTGCAACTGTGCCAAGTCCCGAGACGACCTCTTTCGGTACTCCTCTCCTTGCTGGCACAACGAAAGCAATCGGACCAGGCCACAATGAATCTATGATCTTAAGGTACCTCTTAGGAAATGCCCCGATACCCAAAGCCATTTCCATCCCAGATACGTGGACCATGAGGGGATTGCCGGAGGGCCTTCCCTTTACCCTGTAGATACTCCTCACAGCCTTCCTGTTGAAGGCGTCTCCGCCTATGCCATATACTGTCTCGGTGGGAAATATAACTAGACCACCTCTGCGTATCGATGCTGCAGCTATCCGTATTTTCTTCTTATCTGGCTTTCTCGAGTCTATCTTTAGGATCTTGGTCCGCATCTAAGCACGGGATATTTTAGAGAATGGCAGCTACTTCTCCATCTTCTCGTTTCCGAAGATCGCATTGCTTATCGCCTTGGCGGCTATGTTGGCAGGGTTTATTACGTTTGTAGCCGAGTGTAGGCTCTTGATGTGCCTCTCCGCCTCACCTGTTGGAGCCAGAGCTACTATCTTTGCGTCCTTAGCCAGGCTCTTTGCCACAAGAAGTATGTATATCGCCTTTGAGCTGTCCTTGGAATCTATCACTATGCTCTTGGCCCTGTCAAGCCTGAATTTCTGCATGTCGGATTCAGAAGTTGCATCGGCCATGTAGACGTGTATGCCGCTGCTCCTGAGCTGCTCCGACTTGCCCTTGTCAGATGTGACCACTATGAACCGTTCACCCCGTTCCTTAAGCATATCTGCGAGATACAGATTCGTACTGTTCGTGCCTATCAGCACTATGTGCCTGTCAAACAGTCTCCTGTCAAATGCCGATACGCGCCCGTAAAAACCCTCAATTCTACTATTCATAAATTCGCCTCCGACCACTGCCACTGCGCTAAGAAAGATGCTTACGCCGGCAAGTACGAGTATGATAACGAAGATCTTTGCAACACTTGTCTTTGGAGTTATGTCGCCGTAGCCCACGGTTGAGAGCGTGACTACGGTGAAGTAAGTAGCATTAATGAGATTATCTCCATGCGGGGTGAGTCCGTTGAACTGGCCTTCCCCTCCCAAGACATAAGTTCCGGCGATGCCGTAGATAAAGACTAATATAATGGCAACACTGTAAACCAGTATCTTAGTCGATAGCGGACGCATGAAGATATCCCTCTCCCGTTTATCTGTGTCCGATCTAACATTTAAAGTTATCGACTAGCCTCTTCTATTCCGCAGACCCTCCCTGTACCTCATCAGCTTCGCCCATATTGTGGAACTCTTCTTGACGGCAGGTGTGAGCCGCGATGAGAGCGGCTTCTCCTGCGGATGCGTCTTGAGGAAGTCTCCTATCTCCCCAAGTTCCTTGGCGCTCAGCTCAAAGTCCGCTGCTCCGGCATTCTCCCTAACGTGTTCCGCAGACGCGGCTTTCGGTATTGCGACCACGTTGCCTCTGGATAGGATCCAATTAAGCGCTACCTGTCCGGGGCTCTTCCCATGCGCCCTGCCTATCTCTTCCAGCAACCGCGCAAGGGCCCTGTGCTTCTGGTCAAAGAGCACCCCTCGTGCAAGCGGGCTGTAGGCTATGGCCGTCATCTTCTCGTACTTGCAGAAATCGGCAAGCCCGTCCTCTATGCTTCTGGAAAGTATGTTGTACTCGACCTGGTTAGAGACGATCTTGTACCTCTTCATCGCCTCCTGCGCCTCGATCGCCTCGTCTATCGAGAAGTTGCTAACCCCTATGTAGCGTATCTTTCCATCGTCGACCAGCCTCTCCATCGCCCTCATCGTCTCGGATATAGGCACGCTCGTGTTGGGCCAGTGGAGCTGGTATAGGTCTATCTGCTTCCTTCCTAGCTTTCTCAGGCTCCTATCGCAGGCCTTTATCACGTCATCATAGCGGAAATGATCAGGCGATACCTTTGTGCACAGGAATATCTCCTGTCCCTCTATGGCCCTGCCTACTATCTCCTCATTCGCGTACATCTCGGCCGTGTCGACCAGCCTCATGCCGAGCCTGATGCCAAGCCTGAGTGCCTCTATATTCCCCTCCGGGTCCGCGCCGAGCTTCCACGTCCCAAGGCCAAGCACCGGTATTTTCTCCCCACTGTCTCCGAGCTCTATCATCTTCATGATAAGATTACGGCCTTGATATCTTTATATTGTTTGCTGACGAATAGGAATCATGCAGGATAAGTTCAACTTTAAGGAAGTAGAGCAGAGGCTCTCCGACCTCTGGGAGAAGGAGAAGATATACAAGTTCGACGAGCACTCAAAGAAGGAGGTCTACTCGATAGATACGCCTCCGCCCACCGTGTCAGGGTTTATACACCTGGGACACGTCTTCTCATACTCCCAGGCAGACTTCATAGCCAGGTACAAGCGCATGCGCGGCTACAATGTCTTCTACCCGTTCGGCTTCGACAACAATGGCATACCCACGGAGATACTGGTGGAGAAGCTCAACAACACCACCGCGGAGTATGCCGGAAGGGAGAAGTTCATCGTCATGGTGGATAAGGCGACAAAGGAGTACGAGGAGAAGTACAAGGGTGTCTGGAGAAGCGTAGGCATATCAGCGGACTGGTCCCTGCTTTACACTACCATGGGCAACGAGTCGCGAAGAATCTCGCAACTCTCATTCCTAGAGCTAAACAAGATGGAGCGGGTCTACAGAAAGGAGACTCCTACGATCTGGTGCCCCAAGGAGGGCACGGCCCTATCGCAGATGGAGCTGAAGGACATGCTCCTCAAGTCGAAGTTCGTAAAGATAAAGTTTGACGATGAGATCACGATTGCGACAACGAGGCCGGAGATGCTTCCGGCATGCGTTGCCATATTTGTCAACGCTTCCGATAAGAAGAACGCCAAGCTCATCGGAAGGAAGGTCAAGGTGCCGATCTTCGGGCAGGAGGTAGAGATAATCGGGGACGAGAGAGTCGATCCGGAGAAGGGGACCGGGGTGGTCATGTGTTGCACCTTCGGAGACCTTACGGACATAGAGTGGTACAAAGCCTACAACCTGCCGCTCAAGATAATCATAAGCGAGAACGGGAAGATGATGCACGAGTACTTCAAGGGGCTCGGAATAAAGGAGGCTAGGGAGAAGATAATCAACGACCTCAAGGGTAAGGGCTACATCCTAGGGGAGCAGGAGATAGAGCACAATGTCAATGTGCACGAGCGCTGCAATACAGAGATAGAGTTCCTGGTCAAGTTGCAGTGGTACATAAAGTACCTTGACATGAAGGGCGAGCTCCTCGAGCTGGGCAAGATGCTCAAGTGGCATCCGGACTACATGCTTGTCAGATACGAGAACTGGGTCAGGGGACTTCAGTGGGATTGGGCCATCTCGAGGCAGAGGTTCTACGGCGTGCCCTTCCCCGTCTGGTACTGCAAGAAGTGCGGCGAGCCAAAGTTCGCAGAGGAGAAGGATCTGCCTGTCAATCCGTACACGGACAATCCTAGAGGCGCGTGCGAGAAGTGCGAGTCTCACGAGTTCATCCCTGAGACCGACGTCCTCGATACCTGGGCAACATCATCTCTCACGCCGCTGATAAACGCACGGTGGAAGAGGGACGAGAAGTACACGAAGAGGGTCTATCCAATGGCACTGAGACCGCAGTCGCACGACATAATCTCATTCTGGCTGTTCACCACGGTTGTCAAGTGCTATCTGCACACAAAGGAGCTGCCATGGAGCGACGTACTGATATCGGGCCACGGCCTCGACTCCAAGGGAAAGCCGATGCACAAGTCCGCGGGGAACGTGATAGAGCCCGGTCCGATCATCGAGAAGTACGGGGCAGACCCGCTCAGATACTGGGCAAGCCTGTCAAGGCTCGGCGAGGATGCATCTTTCCAGGAGAAGGACGTCATGACGGGGGCGAGGTTCGTCAACAAGATGTGGAACGTAGCGAGATTCATAGAGAAGTTCAAGACGGACGGCGAGGAAGGCAGCGAGAACCTGATGGACAGGTGGATACTGTCAAAGGCGATGCTCATCGTAAAGGAGTGCACCTCCAGATTCGAGGAGTTCGACTATGCCGGCGCGAAGAGGGTCGCCGAAGAGTTCTTCTGGTTCTTCTGCGACAACTACCTGGAGTTCATAAAGTACAGGATATACGGAAACGACAAGACCGCTGTCTCGACCCTGCGCGAGGTCTTCGAGATCATGCTCAAGCTCTTCGCCCCGTTCACTCCCTACATAACCGATGAGATCTACCAGAGCCTCTACGAGAAACGCGAGACAAGGTCGATACACAACTCCGCGTGGCCTGTCTTCCAGCCAAGCAAGCTGGACGAGGAGGCTATCAAGAGGGGGGATGCGGCCCAGAAGCTCATCGCCGGGGTAAGGCAGCTCAAGCACGAGCAGAAGCTGGCGCTTAACGCCGAGGTCAACGAGCTTGTTATGAGCAGGAAGCTGGATGAGGGCGAGAAGGACCTCATGGGCGCGCTCAACATAAAGAAGGTAACGATCGGGGAAGGCGATACTGAGGTGCCAGAAACCGGGATCAGGGTCAGGATAGTAAGATGACCAAGTCCATGCTCTCCTCGGCAAAAGAATAACGCTTATAAATATGCTTGTGTCATTATTATCTTGCGGGCATTAAGAGATTTCTTTTACTGCTCATTTTGTTAGTGTTTAATCATTAGTGGTCATAATGGCAAGGATGCACACCGGACGCCACGGAAAGTCGAAGTCGAGGAAGCCCGACGTCGAGATCGGCACGGCTCCGGAGGGGTTCACGGGAACCAAGGAGGAGATCGAGGAGGCAATAGTGGGCTACGCCAAGCAGGGGACCCACCAGGCACTCATCGGCCAGAAGCTCAAGGAGAAGCACGGCCTGCCTTACATCAAGCAGCTCTACGGCAAGAGGCTCAACGTCATACTCAAGGAGAAGGGCTACACGCCCCTCTACCCGCAGGACATGATGGACCTGCTTAAGAGGGCGATTATAATAAGAAGGCATCTTGCCAAGAACCACAACGACGTTCACAACAAGATGAGCCTCAACAGGGTCGAGTCGAAGATCTGGAGGCTTTCCGGATACTACAAGAAGAAAGGAACCATTCCTGCTGACTGGAAGTACGATCCCGAGAAGGTCGCGCTGCTTATAAAGAGTTGAATAGATGGCTGTACAAAAATCTGTCGAGAAGTGGAAGGCGAAGAGATGGTTCAACATCTACGCCCCGGCCATATTCGGCGATTCGGTCATCGGCGAGATCCCCGGGGCCGACGAGAAGGCCATGATCGGCAGGGTCATAAAGGTGAACATGTCCTGGGTAACGCACAACCCTCAGCACTCATTCATAACCGTCGCAATGAAGATAAGCGACGCGAACGGCGACGCCGCGCACACGACCATCTCTTCGATAGAGCAGACGTACAGCTTCATACACTCGCTTGTAAAGCGCGGGCAGAGCGCCATATATACCGTTGACAACCTCAAGGACAAGAGCGGAAAGCCGTTCGTGCTGAAGCTCCTGATCATGACGAGCAGCAAGATCGCGACCCCTAAGAAGACGGCAATAAGGGGGGTGATGTCCGCATTTCTCAAGGAGTACGCGGCGAGCATGAGCACCGAGGACTTCGTGAAGAGTACCCTCGACACCACCTTCCAGCAGGAAGC
>JAJYXH010000072.1 GCA_021791075.1 Microcaldota archaeon | reverse complement strand
CCAGGAGGCAGTACGAGGCTTGACACGTAGAACGGAGGCCATATGCTGGCGCATCCTCCTGTGCAGGAGCTCGTGCCGCTGTTTGGCGTGTCGCTGCTGTAGGTGTAGAGCGTGAACCCGCTGGCATTGGCGAGGTATGTCCCGAGCGCGGAGCTGTTCTCTAGCTTCACAGTGTAGGCCGTCTGGGCAGGCGCGGTTGTAGTCGCGGCCGTCGTGGGGCTTGTTGTTGCCATTGTGGTTGTCTTGTTTGTCTGGTTTGCAGTTGTTTGCGCGGTTGTCTGTGCGGTCGTTGTTGGCGCGGTGGTTGCCGTCGTGGTCTTTTCAGGGAGGGTTCCCGTATGTTCGCTGCCTAACACGTAAACTCCCCCCACTATTATTATAATTGCTACGATCACGGCTGCTATTATTCCTGTCTTGTTCATCTGATCACCTAATGCTTCCTGGACATGTCCCAGTCAAGATAGAGCCAGACCAGGGTGGCTATGAAGATAATTACGCCGAGCGCTATCCAGAGGGTGTATCCTCCGCTCGTGTATATCCAGTATATGTCTGCTATGAGTATGATTATACCCATCACTATTGCCAGCATGGGTTCTGCGCTCTTTGACATGCATATCCCAGTATGCATTGGCAGTAAAAGGTTAAAAGCCTTGCGTGGTCGGCTTCCCGGGCAGGTTATGCACATATATACAATTAGGTAGCAGTCACATCGTATGATCATACGGGTCAGGGTTCTGCCCAACTCAAGGTCGGAGGCGGTACTCAAGACGGGGGAGGGAAGCTACAAGGTCAAGGTGAGGGAGAAGGCGCTTGATGGTAAGGCGAATGCTGCCGTGGTAGATGCACTCGCCGGATATTTCGGGGTGAGGAGATCCGGTGTGCGCATAGTCAGGGGTGTTGCAAGCCGCGACAAGGTTGTGGAGGTGTTGGTGTGAAGGGCAAACGAAGAGCAGTGAGGGTGGTGATAGGTGGAACGTTCAACCATGTGCACAGGGGGCATATTGCGCTGATCTCCAAGGCGTTTGAGGTAGGAGACTACGTTTACATCGGCCTTGCCACAGACCGCTATGCCGGATCGTCGAGGCACGGCGCCAGGGTGCAGGGCTATGCCACGCGCAGGAAGGCTGTCAAGAAGCTCGCGGCTGGATTCGGCAAGGATTTTGAGATTGAGCCGCTTAGAGACAGGTTCGGTCCCGCCGCCACAGGGAGATTCGACGCGATAGTGGTGAGTGATGAGACCTTGCCTGTCGCGGTTGAGATAAATAGAGAGAGGAGGAGGAACGGCCTTACGCGGCTCTCAATCGTAAGGGTACCAACCGTGCTCGCTGCTGACTTGGTTCCGATCTCAAGCTCAAGGATAGCCAGGGGTGAGATAGACAGTGAGGGGAATCTGGTTTGAACGGCCTGGCATGGGCCTTGCGGCGGTTTACGTGTGGCTTGTCTCGTGCTTTGCGAAGGCTCCCTTGGTCTCTGCCGAGCCCAGGCTGGGATCCCATCGCACCATCCTGAACTCCGACTTCGTGTCGAGGTTCCTTATGGGGAAGTTGCCGAAGAGCATGCTGCTTATCGAGCCGTAGAATGCCTTTACCCTGTGCCTCCTGTATCTCCTTTTATAGTACTGTATGAGGTGCCTGTATCCCATCTCGTCATCGTCGTACGCCCCGACGAAGAAGAAGTCGAAGCTTCCGACCAACTGTGAGGAGAGCAGGCACCGGCTTACGATGGGCATCTTGTCGTCAATGAATGTGATCTCCTTTCTCATGGCCATCGAGTCGTCCTCGAATCCCTCTGAGATTACGTACTTGCCGAATAGGGACATGAGTGAGACGCCCTTCATGGGGCTTAGCACCGCGGTGAAGCGTCTTACGTATCCCATCTTCACGAGCTTCTTGAAGTTGTATGCGACCGTGTTGAAGTGCATGCCCAGCCTCTTTGAGATCTCGCTGAATGAGATCCTGGAGTTCTCGTTTAGCAGGATTAGGAGGTCCTTGTATTTTTTGGGTATCTCAAGGCTCTCTATCAGTGCACTCTTCAGTGGAAAGAAGCCTATGTGACGGTAGGCAAGGTCGGACGGGTACCAGAGTACTCCGTACTTGGCCAGCTGGACTTGCGTGGTCTTGTCCCAGTAGACATACTCCTTCGTGCTGCTGGCATTCGCATATATAAACATGTCATAGTTTCCCTTGATGGTCACTGCCAGCTGGGGTATTGGTGACTGCTGCAGCACCGAGGCGATATGCCCGTAATCTGGCTTCTTGCTGAACTTTATCAGGATGAGGTGCGGATTGGAGAGCCCGAGTTTCTCCTCGTCAAGCTCTATGGTGTACTTCATGCCGAGCTCAGCCTCGGCCTTCTTGAGCTTGTCCTTTGCCGTCTTCCTAGATACCTGCAGCTTCTTTGCAAGATCGGAGACCGATATCCTCGAGTCGTTTGCAAGGATCCTCACGAGCTGCCTGGTCTCGGGGCTCCACTTCTCATTGAAGCTGCTCCTGAACTCAAACGGCGAATCGGCCATGGATTGATCTTGATATCAAGCTTTTTAATCCCTCTTGCAAGGCCCTTTTAGGCAAGTATCAAAATACCAAATATTGTTATCAATGTTGGTACTTTTAGTATAGATTATTAAAACCTCCCCGTCAAGGGTTAATCATGGAGATGAAGACAAGGGCGTATGCATATCTCATAGCGTCGCTGTCGATAGGAGCGCTGACCCCGGTTCTTCTCGGAGCTGCAAAAGGTGCCAACCTGTACGAGTTCTTCTTCCTCGTATATGCCATCTCCGCGCCGCTTGGTCTGCTCCTTCTGCTCAGGGGCAGGAAGAGGAGGGGCATCATGGCGCTGGTCAACAACAGGAAGAGGCTCCTCTACCTAATAGCTGCCGTGGTCCTATTCTTCGGCTCTTATCTCTACGGACTCGCTTATGCGGAACACTTCGTGAGCGCATCCCTTGCTACGGTTATATTCAGGATAAATCCCGTGCTGATGCTTGTCTTCATTCCCTTTATACTCAGGGAGCATCTTAGCAGGTACCAACTCGCTGCACTTGGAGTCGCATTCGTGGGCATCGTAATCGGGGTCAGTGGAGGGAATCCTCTGGATCTCTTAGGAGGAAGCGCAAACTTGCCGATCATCACCTTCGTGGTAGTGCTGGCGCTATGTTACGCTCTTGCAAACATCATCATCAAGAAGTACCTGTTTGACACGGACATATTCATAGCGCTCTCCGGGGTCGTGATGCTGGCCTTTGCTGCATGCCTTTTTGTAGTAGAAGGCATGCCGTTCGCGCCCCTCAGCAATCTTAACATTGCGATAATCGCATACATAGCGATAACAAACATCGTGAGCTTCTACATGTACTTCAACGCGGTGCGCATGCTCAAGATGACGCTGGTCTCGAACGTCTTCTTCCTCTCGCCATTCCTCACCTTTGTCTACGCTGCCGCGATTCTTGGGGAGTCGATTGCTCCGTATTACGTATTAATCGCGATGCTTACGACTGCAGGCATACTGATGCAGCGTCATGACAGGAAGGGAGGATCGTATGCTGCCAGCAATTCCAAGCCGCACCTCAGGCACTTCACACTCTTCGACGTGACAGGCGTATTCGGCGATTCGAGCGGATCGGAGATAGGCGAGATCGTCTCTGACGGGGGCAGGGTTGTCGCTGCGAACGTGCACCAGGACCACATGCATCATGTGGAGGACCTGAGCGATGAGGCTCGATACAGGAATGTCTATACGGAAGGAAGCGGGGAGATAGTCAAGGAGGCCGGCTACATCAGGCACATAACCAGCGCCGATGAGGACGAGTCGATAGTCGTGAAGGCCGGTTCGGTTGAGGATAACGAGAACTTTTTCAATGACCTTGGCGGCAGGATAACCGCGCCTCGGAATCTTAAGGAGGAGTAATGGCACTTAATAAGAGTGGGACAGGAGCGTAGTCCGCCTTGCGGAGATGGCTTATTATATTTTTATTCGGCATTAGTATCATGTCGACGCAGAGCGAGCCGCGCAGGAGGAACAACACGATAGCGCTTGCGCTCCTTACCGTGGGCTCTCTTCTCCTGATCTTCGGATCGGTCTACCTGATGAAGGAGCTTGCGGTATTCTACGGCATAGGAGTAGGCGCGGCAGTCCAGAGCATAAGCGACCGCGCGAACCTTAGCGCGTCGGTGGTCGATGCGGCGACGAGCATAACCACAATACGCTACGACATACTGGAGTCGTACGTGCTCTTGGTGGTTGCGCTCGGACTCACCGCGGCGTCATTCGCCATGTTCATAAAGAGGAATGAGAAGATCACCGCGGCATCGCTCAGTTACACGAGGATCAATGCGGCGCTCGTAATCATCTACATGCTCCTGATGTATCTTGTACTCGCGGAGTTCTACGTAAATCTACAGGGCACCTACCTTGACATCGCCTATGTGGGAATCATCATCTGCCTCGGGGTCGACGTCTATATCGAGTATGCATACAGGAAGCGCGACATACTTAGGGCGCATAGACCGGTATCATCTATAGCTCTCGACCCAACAAAGCCATTCTCTAACATATTGACCCTGCAGGACAGCCTCTTCTCTGCGATGTCCGGCCACCTCAGGGTTCTCGACAAGCACTTCAACTCCGGTGCGCTGGAGAATCTCCACAGGCTCACGGCGAAGAGCCTCGGGAGGTTCACGAGGATGACAATACTAACTTCGAAAGGGATGCTTGACTCAGAGATGGGAAAGGGCATCTCCGATTTCAGGAGCGAGCTCTCAAGAAGCGGGATAGGCCTCGAGGTCAGGCTCATGGACGATGGCGACGTCGTGGACCAGCACGAGCGCATCATCCTTGACGACAGCGTGGCGTACAAGGTGCCCCCGATCAACATAATAAACACGAGGAGCGAGCACGTTACCAGAATAAGCTACAGGGATGCGAGGAAGAGATTCGACCAGCTCTACCAGAGGGGAATAAAGATAGAGAACTACTTTGTCAAGCAGGCGAGGGACGGCAACTCTGATCAGGAGGGAAAGTGAGCCGTGCTTCAAAGTTGACGCAGCGCCTCTATCGGTTCCATCTTGGATGCCCTCCATGCGGGATAGAGCCCCGCAAACATGCTGACCAGCATTGCGACAAGAAGTGCTTCGACTACTGTGCCGATCGTGAGTGCCGGCGTGAATGAGATACCGGACGAGCGTGATGATGAGGGAGATCCCCTGCCGAATGCGACCGCTCTCGGGGGTGCACCCTCCCCGCCTCCGAAACGGCCTGGTGAAGAACCGGCTCCGAACGAGGAACTTGATGAAGACGAGGTAGTGTTTGGGGATGAGTGGCTGACCCCGATGGCGAGGGCATACGATGCCCCTGTGCCGACTCCTATGCCGACTATGCCTCCGACGAAGCCTATGAGCAGTGCCTGGATGAGGAAGATGTAGAGAACGTCGCGCTGCTTGAATCCAAGCGACTTCATTATACCTATCTCGTGTGTCCTCTCAAGCACCGACATGAGCATTATGTTCATTATTCCGATCGCGGCTACGAGGAGCGAGATTCCGGCTATCAGTATGAGGAGCACGGTTATCGAGCCGATTATCGATGATGCGGTGGCTGCGAGCTGCTGGGTGCTGATGACCCTCGCGTTGTTGCCGTATATATCGGTCAGCTCTGTCGTAAGGCTGCTGACGCTGCTTGTGTTGGTGGACTTTACGAGAAGGGTGTTGAATGAGGATCGGCCGAGCATATCCTCGGCTGCCTGTAGCGGCATGAAGACCGCGGTGTTTATCGGGATGATTGCCGAGCTGTAGGACTGGAGGATCCCGGCTATCGGGATCGAGTAGCTGTTCGCTCTCCTGCCTCCAGCCCTGAGCGTAAAGGGCTGGCCCAGTGCAAGATTCTGCCTGCCTCCGGTTGTGGAAGGAAATGCAAGAGTGTACCCTATGAGCGAAGCCGGGGATATCGTGCTGTTGTAGACCGATCCCTGATAGAGGTTGGGCGTGCCTCCGAGAAGCTGCTCGAGCCCCTGCTGCGAGATGCCGACGACCGTGACCGACTCGTTCTCGTTTGTCGATACCAGGGTTCCCGATCCCTCCACTAGTGGCGTCACGCTGCTCACGTTAGGAAGAGAGAGAATCCCGTCCACGTCAGAGAGCGAGAATCCGGTGCTCTTTGTCGATGTGAGTATTATAGAGGTTGGGCCCAGCGACTGGAGCGATGCCTGTATGCTCTGGCTGATTCCGGTGGTAAGGGATACTAGGGCGATTATGGATGCGACCCCTATCATCACCATGATGATTGTGAGGGCGGTCCTCACCCTCTTCTCGTTAAGGTCCTTGTAGCTCAGCCAGAATATGTCGCGGAACTTCATTTCGCACGCCTTCTTCTCTCCTTATACAGCAGGAAGGCAAGCCCGATTATGATTATAAGGAGCACGGCGATTATGAGCAGTCCGCCTCCGGATCCGCTTGACCTGAACTGGGAGACCCTGCTTGCATTGAATGCGGCTGGCCTTCCGACAAGCACCGATGTATTTGCCCAGGTGGTCGCGTTCTGGCGCAGGTTGTTGAGGTACGTCACCATTATCGGTATCTTGTACGTGCCGCTCTTTATGGAGTTGCTGGCTATGAAAGAGACAGTGACAGGTGTCTGCGTGTTGATTCCCACGCTGCCCACGAATGTCGAGTTCGAGCCGTATATGGTAAGGCCTTTCGGAGGCAGTGGTGTCACGGTAACCGCCGTGGCGCCTGTCGTTCCGATGTTGGTAAGCACGAACGAGACCGAGAAGACGCCTGGAGGAGTCACTATAGAAGGAGATGTGGTGAATCCTGACGCGGTCATGTTTATTATTCCGCTCGCCAGAAGCGTGTGCGTCGATGATATCTGCTCGAGCTGGTTTCCGTCATAGTAGTTGACGGTGACGTTGAGCGGAGTGGACTGGTCCGACTGGTTCTCCGCGACATAGAGTCGCTCGCTGAATGCCATCGTACTGTTCGCGGCTATCGACTGGATCTGCACGGGCTGGCTGGTGAGCAGAGCTCCGCCGTTGTTAGGCACCGAGAGCTTGACCGATATGTTGTCCAGGGATATCGTGCCGTTGTTCCTCAGCGTGAGGGTTATGTTCTCTATCGTGCCGGATTTGAGTATGTAAGGCGAGATGCTCAGCGAGAGCGGAAGCGGGCACTCCTGCGTGGTGAAGCTTATGTTCCTTATCTCCGTATCGGAGTAGAGCTGGTCGTAGTAGTAGATTATCTGGGCACTCGTCGGTATGAATGCAGAGGCGTTGGCCCCGACGAAGACGGGTAGCGTTGCCGTCGCGGCAGTGTTGGGATTTATATTCTGGAGCGGAGCGATTCCGTTCCCCGCGGCGTAGAGCCCTTTGGTGGGAACCATGCTGAGCTCGATGTTCTGCATCGTGGGCGCCTGGCCGTTAGTGTTAGGGTATCCATTGTTGGAGATGATAAATGGTATGTAGTTTACCTCGCCCCTGCATAGCACCGAGTACGAGCTTGTTATCGTGAAGCTCGGGGGAGGCGGAACCGGGGTCGGGCCGCTTGTCGCGGCAAAAACGACCGATACTATCGAGAGCATTGCAATTAGGCTAAACAACTTCATCTGGTATCTCATCTGACCACTCTATCCTTCTCTATTCTTCCGTCCTTTATGTGTATTATCCTGTCGCAGTATTTTGTAGTATCAATGTTGTGCGTAACCATTATTATAGTGACGTTCCCTCCGGCTGATATCTCCCTTAGCAGCTTTATGACCTCCTCTCCGGATTTTGTATCCAGGTTACCGGTCGGTTCGTCTGCGAGGATCAGCGCCGGGTTGTTTACTAGTGCGCGCGCTATGGCGACCCTCTGCTGCTCTCCGCCGCTGAGCTGAGTCGGCTTCAGTGCAAGCCTCTGGGCCAGCCCGAGCCTTATGAGCAGCTTGTCGGCCCTGGCCTTTCTCTCCGCCTGGGGTGTTCCGTCCACAATTAGGGGGAGCTCCACGTTCTTCTCCGCATCGAGCCCGTTTACGAGATTGAATGCCTGGAAGACGAATCCGAGTTTCCTGTTCCTGAACTCGGCTAGAGTATCGCCGTTCATCTTGGACGTTGCGACTCCGTCGATGTACACCTCGCCGTGCGTTGGCCTGTCGATAGTTCCGAGCATGTTCATGAGCGTAGACTTTCCGCTTCCGGAAGGTCCGACTATCGCGGCGAAGTCCCCTTTCTTCAGCGTGAACGAGACGTCTTTTAGGGCGGTGACCTCTATCGACCCGGACTTGTAGATTTTCGAGACGTTGTCCAGCTTGACAGAATAAGTTGGCATTAGATCATCTTCGCTTCTGCAAAAATATATATCTTCCCATACGCTTCGTTTTTTTTTGGTCGCATCAGCTTTGCAGGCGTGATATGATGGGTCGCATGGGCTCTGGTTGAAAAAGCGAAGTGAAAAACGAAGTAAATGGGAAATAATATATAAGAGCTTAGGCAACAGTTATCTTGTTGAGATGTCAAGCCACGGAAGCACGAAGGGCAAGGTGCTAAAACTCATAGCAGAAGGGAGCAACAACCTTACAAGCATAAGCGATGCGCTAGGCTTGGCGCCATCGACCGTGAGCAAGCATCTGCATGACCTAGAGTCCGCAGGACTCATTGAGGAGGGTGACAACCACACAAAGAAGTGGAAATATTATAAGATAAGCAGGGTAGCCGGGCAGGATGAAGGCAGGCCCGGATGGAGCATCATTCGAAACCGGGCAGTGGTGGGTGCGTCGGTGATGGCCATGTTTTTTCTACTGGCATTTATCTTCATTGCTGCAACGCCGCAGGCCGGCGTCGTCAACTCGATACCGATAAGCATAACCGATCCGCCAAGCGTTCCGGTAGGCACGCAGGCGCTCTACATTAACTATTCTTCATTGATGGCGCAGGTGGTCTCCAAGGGTTCTTCGGAATGGGTCGACATAGACTCGAGCGGCAGGATCGACCTTATGGGCCTGATAAATGTGAGCCAGGTCATAGGCGGGCTGAATGTCAGCGCGGGATCTGTTATAGACGCTGTCGCATTCAATATAAGCTCTGCAAGCACAACAATCGATAACACGACCTATCCGGTAAGACTACTGAGGGATCGCGTAGTGGCAAGCGTTGAGAACAATACCAGACTGAACTCCTCTTCCGGGGTGCTCCTGGACTTCTCGCCTGTAGTGGTGGAGTCTTATACAGGAAACGTAACCTCTTTCGTGATGATACCTTCGGTAAGAGCAGTGTTAATGCCGTATCAAGGCAGATCGATCAAGAACCTCAATCAGGGCATCTTCGGACAGGTCAGGTATCCGCTGCCGCAGATTTACCGACATGCATTCGCTGCATCAAATATAACCGTTTCAAACCAATCGCTCTCGATCTCTGGAGACAATCTCTCCTTTGTCTTCTCCCTTTCGGATACGGGATCAAAAAATGTCACTGTGATAGGGATTGCACTTGAAGGACAGGAGGCCCCATGCCAGACTCGTGGGACATGGGGAGCGGGGCTTGGAGGCTGCCCGAGGATCTCCCCACAGGCGTATCAGCAGAGCAACGGCTCGGTCGAGATAAACGCTGATGCGGTATACAGAACGTCGCAATACAGTGGCAACGGCTCCTTTACCATAAGGCTGCCGAGACCGGCAACGAACATCTCGATCTACGGAATCGGGGGCAGAGCCGTACCACCGGCATACTTCATGGGATTCTCGGAGAGGCCTCCGGTCGCATTCATCGTGGAGAGCAATGGAACACTTACAATACCCGTTGAACAGAGACTGGGATTTAGGAGCGGGTCCTTCGGTTATGCATTAGCCTCGCACGCATCAGTACACTTTTCCTACCATGGAGCGATATACGTGCCTTGGGCGATGATGCACGGCATGCTCGCGGATAATGTCACTTACAGGATTGCCATACTGACGAATGAGGGCATAATCGAGTCGAGTGTTACAGCAGTATGATCCTGTCACCGTATCGGCTCCTGTTTCTTCCCTATTGGCACGCCCAACCTCTTCCTTACAAGCGCGGATGCGGATGTCACTAGCATCCACGTTCCGGTGCTTATGCTCCCGATGAACTCGTATATCGCAGGAACGTGGTGATTCTCGATGAACCCTGTGGCAACAGCCGCAAGCGCAACTGCCGCAGTTCCCAGTCCGAATCCTCCGAGTGCTTTGGAACCTTTCGAGACCATGTCTGCGCCTATAACGCTCTGCGTAGCCGCACTGCCCAAGAAGTAGGTTCCCGCAAGGGAGTAGTGGGCAGCTCCGGGAGGGTGGATTATTCCGGCACCTACAAGAGCGACTCCGGTAATTGCAAAGAGACCTGCACCGATATCATAAGGTATGGACCTGCGCGGAAGCGACTCCCTTAATCCGTATGTGAATGTTGTGGCAAGAAGTCCTGATGCGACCATTCCCGCGCTTACAACAAGGCCCTCTGGGCCGTTGAGGAGGCTGCTGATGTTCTGTCCGGTCCAGGCGAAATGCTTGGTTGACTCTATCGCGAACAGGATCGTCCCTGTGCCCACGGGAAAGACGGCTATCCCCCCGGCAAGGCACAATCTTACCGTATTGGACGGTTTTTCCGGAGGCGGATTCGATCGCTTCAGCTTCGAAAGCGATTCGCGGACTCTTGAGCTTCTTCTCAATGCCGCGACGGCAGGATGTACAGCTCCATCAGACCCAAGTCTCCGCGCCAGTGATGCCTCCCTTAACCTTCCCATGAGATGAGCTTTCTCATGACCCTTAATAAATATTCTCTAATGGTCGGCCTACAGAATCAAAAGTAATGTTTATATAGATGCTATTACATACATATAGCAGTACAGTTGTGAAATGGCGTGGGCATCAATCATTTGATCGCCTGTGCTTACTACTTCTGTTCCTTTTTCAGGTGTCAAAGTGAAGCCTTTTTCGGAGATGGGTTTAAACCCGTCGCTAGTAGAGGCGTTGAAGAAGATAAACTTCATCAACGCAACCGATGTCCAGGAGCAGGTAATACCGTTAGCTCTGCAGAGAAAGGACATTGTGGTCAGGGCAAAGACAGGTACGGGAAAGACCTGCGCATTCTTAATCCCGATAAAGCAGATGGGAACGCAGACCAGGGACCCCGAGGCTCTTATAATAGTGCCGACGAGGGAACTGGCAGTCCAGATACGCGACATGGCTAACAAGCTCAGGTTCAACCACCACGGAGTCGCAGTAGTCTACGGAGGCGCCTCGATAAACGTGCAGATGGACGAGCTGAGACGGGGCCCTAACATAGTGATAGGTACACCGGGAAGGATAATCGACCTTATGGAGAGGGGGGCACTGAGGGTGCAGAGCCTAAAGTTCCTAGTGCTTGACGAGGCGGACACGATGCTCGACATCGGATTCATAGACGACATAGAGCATATACTGTCAGACACGCCTTCCACAAAGCAGACGCTTCTATTCTCGGCAACGATGCCGGAGAAGATACTGTCCGTTGCAAGAAGGCACATGCACGACATGACATTCCTAAAGATAGGGCAGGGAGAGGAGCTGGTTGTGAACCAGATAAAGCACCTTTATGCCATAGTGGAGCCGAGACAGAAGTTCGGAGCCCTGCTCGCATACGTAAAGCAGTACAACCCTAAAAAGGCAATAATATTCGCTCAGACGCAGTACGCTGCGAGCGCGATCCACGATGCACTAAAGGAACAGGGATTTGACGCGATACTCCTCCACGGAGGGCTTACGCAGTCCAGGAGAGAGGCGTCACTCAGGCAGTTCAAGGGCGGAGGAAGGTTCCTGATAGCGACCAACGTCGCCGCAAGGGGAATCGACATAGTAGGAGTCTCTGACGTCATAAACTTCGACGTGCCGGACGACCCGCACACTTACGTTCACAGGGTAGGAAGATCCGCAAGGATGAACGCGGAGGGAAGGGCTTTCACCATAACAGTGCCGCAGGAGAGCGAGGCTGTGAAGGACATAGAGTACATAGCAAGGATAAGGATGGATAGGATAAGCTTAAACACGGCGCCGTTCGCCAACATACGCGTATTCAGCAGGGGCGGAGGCCAGAGGCGCGACTTCCATGGACGTGGCGGTGGAGGGCAGGGCCATGGCAGAGACAGATGGAACCGTGGCGAGCGGAGAGGCGGTGGACACAGAGGGGGGGGAGGCGGTAGGGATCATAGAGATCACCATGGCGGCGACAGATCGTACGGCAACCGCAGTTCGAACGACACACGGGTAAGGTCAAGGTTCAGATAAAGCCGACCTTCTCTTTTTTCATTAACATTACGAGTTCATGAAGCAGGTCTATCTGTTTCCTTGGCATCATCTTCCCTTCTATTATTGACACGATCGTTGATGCCGCATCCTTTGAGTTCATGAGCTCGAATGACTCTTTGTAGTTCATTGAGGCGTTTGCCCCGCAGTAGTCTATCGCTTCGGACACTAGATTGTCATTTATCTTCTTTTTCGCGTATCCACGCTCTTCGAGCCTATTCCTCATCGTCTCTAGGTGCTCCCTGATTACGACGGCTGTTGCGCCCTTGATCTTCATATCGCAGAGTACGTGCCCTTCTATTATCAAGATCCTCTTTCCGCTGCTCTTCCTGAGCCGATCTATCTCGCGCGCGAGCATGCCGAGCTTTACGACCATCGCTCCGTCCTTTGAGTAGGAGGAGAAGATATGCTTGGATTTTATCAGGTCGTTTGCGTGGACAAGTTCCGAGTCCTTGATCTTAGAGGCCACTTCCTTTGCGATCGTGGTCTTGCCGCTGCCCGGAGTTCCGGTTATTACGATAAGCTTCATCAGCCGCTCACTTCTCCATGGCAAGCAGGAGCCTCTGGTATGCGGTGTCCATTATGTCGTCGACATCGGACTGCAGGTCGTCTATAGCCGTAACCGCGCTCTCCGGAAGGTTTATGGAAACTATGTAGGTCCTGTTTCCCGAGAAGACCCATGAGCCGATGTTGTGGTTGTTGTACGTCGTGGTTATATCCGCAATATAATTCGACGCGTTTATCAGCTTCGCTATCAGCGCATCGACAGAGTTGTTGTACTGGTCTATCACTATCTCCTCCCTGTTGGATGGGTTGATGTCTACCATGACGGGCTTTATGTAAGGGACCCTTGACAGTGCGGCTTTGGTCTGTATTACGCCGTCGATCTTGGTTGTCTGGGCGTCAGCGTTCTCTAGGGTCTTTGCCAGTTCGTCCTGCTCCTCCTTGAGCCCGTTCTTCGCGTTGGTGAAGTACGCATTTACAGCATCGATGATCTTCTTTGCTTTCTGGTCAATGTCCTTCTGACTCGCAAACTTCTCTGGATTCAGTAGAAAATCCCTTAGGCCGATCCCGTATGTCTTTGAGATGTCTCCATCGATGTTGCTAATGAAGGTATCGGTTCCACGATCCCACGGCGCCGCTTCCTCCTCTGCTTCTGCCATAAAAATCACTCGATATCAATTCTCTCCCCAGATTTAAATACGTGTGGGTAGGGGCGAGTTGCTGCAATGTCAAGGAAGTTCCAGACCCGGATACAGAGGGAACCTCTTGCATAGCTCCAGCACCCTGGAGCGCACCTCGACGAGCCTCTTGTTGGATGATATCTCCGTCCTGAACTTCTTGAGGTACTCGGTCCTTCCCTCCTTTGACTCTGGGAGCTGGTATCTCTTTACCTCGTCTATCACGTCGGCGATCATGTCGCCTACCGTCTTCATCTCGGGCTCCTTCATGCCACGCGTGGTCAGTGCTGGAGTGCCGAGCCTTATTCCACTCGGGTAGAACGGCGAGGACGGATCGTTGGGTATCGTGTTCTTGTTCACGGTTATGCTTGCCGTATCGAGCGCCTCCTGTACCAGGAGCCCGTTTCCCTTTCCGAAAGGGGTCAGATCTATGAGAATCATGTGGTTGTCGGTGCCACCGGTGACCAGCTTTATTCCTCTGGCTGAGAGCTCGGCTGCAAGAGCCTTCGAGTTCTTCACTATCTGCAAGGCATAATCCTTAAACTCCGGCTTCGATGCCTCAAGAAGCGCTATCGCGATTCCTGCTGTTGTGTGATTGTGCGGCCCTCCCTGCATTCCGGGTATTATTATCTTGTCTATCTTCTCGCCGAGTTCCGAATCTTTCTTCAGCCCCTTGTTCGTTACTAGTATCATTGCTCCCCGCGGTCCGCGCAGCGTCTTGTGCGTAGTTGTCGTGATTATGTGTGCATAGTCGGTCGGACTTTTGTGCACCCCACCGATCACAAGGCCCGAGATGTGCGATATGTCAGCTGCAAGATATGCCCCTACCGAGTCCGCAATCTTTGCGAACTCCTCGAACGGCACCTCGCGCGTGTACGCCGTTATTCCGACCCATATCAGCACGGGCTTGTTCTCCTCCGCAAGCCTCTTTACCTCGTCGAGGTCTATGTATCCGTCCGGCTTTACGTGGTACGGTACGCTCTTGAATAGCTGTCCTGTTACGCTGCCCTTGAATCCATGGGTGAGATGCCCTCCATCGCTCAGGTTCTGCCCCATTATGACATCGCCGGGCTTGCAGAGCGCCATATAGACGGCAAGATTCGCCGGGGATCCCGAGTACGGTTGCACATTCGCATACGGCACACCGAATATCTGCTTGGCCCTTTCCCTCGCCGTATTCTCGATTACGTCTATGAACTGATTTCCGCCGTAGTATCTCCTTCCTGGATACCCCTCCGAGTACTTATTTGTCAGCACAGAACCGACAGCCTGCATGACCGCCATGCTTGTGAAGTTCTCCGAAGGTATCATCTCAAGGCTGTCCCTCTGCCTTGCCAACTCACTCTTTATTGCTTCGTATATCCCAGGATCC